>JAEWGQ010000258.1 GCA_023388235.1 Actinomycetes bacterium
CGCCGGCGCCGGCACGTGCAGCGCGGCCAGGGCCCCGGCGAGCGCCCCCGCCCACGCGGTCCGGTCCGGCACGGGGACGTCCGCGGCGTGCCGCCCGTCGAACCACGGCACGACGCTCCACGACCAGGGGAACCGGGGGCCGGGCCGCCCGACCCGCACCGGCGCGGGCACGGGCACCGGGCACAGCCCGGCGATCACGGGGAGCCAGCGCTGCTCGTGCTCCACCGAGAACGCGGCGGCCGCGCGCCGGGGGAGCCGGACCGCCAGGCGGTCGCCGAGGCGGAACGTCGCGTTGTCCCAGCCGTGGGCCGCCGGCCGCACCGGCTCGTCCGCGAGGTCCGGGTGCTGGTCCGCGAGCAGGTCGCGGACCAGCGCCGGGGTGAGCTCGAGGTCCGCGGGCGGCTTGACGGGCACGGGGATCCTCCTGCGGTCGGGCGGGGGCGCGGGCCGGTCAGGCTACCGGACGCCCTGGTGCGCCTCCGGCCGCTGGTCGGCGCCGGCGTCGGCCGCGGGGCGCGGGCGGGGGACGACCGCGTCCACCACCATCGACCCGTCGGACGGGCCCTCGACGGGCACCGGCTCGGGCGTCGCCACCACCTGCTCCAGCGGCGCGATCGGCAGCGTCGCGAGGTGCCGGTGCGCCCGCGCGTAGGCGGGCACGAGCAGCACGACGGCCCCGGCCCACGCCAGCGGGTTGCCCCACACCACGCCGACGAAGCCGAACGCCCCGCCCAGCACGATCGCGGCACCCACCCGCATGACGAGCTCGATCACCCCCGTGAGCGTCGGCACGCCGGTGCGGCCGAGGCCCTGGAGCCCGCCGCGCAGCACGAACAGCACGCCGAGCAGGGCGTACATCGCGGCGTTCACGTGCAGGAGCTGGGTCGCCAGGTGCACGACCTCGTCCGCGCCGTCGCCGACGAACGTGCGCACCAGCGTGCGGCCCGTCAGGAGCAGCAGGGCGCCGAGCGCCACCGAGCCCGCCACCGCCATCCCCGTGGCCTGCACGACGCCCTGGCGGATCCGGTCCGGCCGGCCGCCGCCGAGGTTCTGCGCGACGAACATCGACACCGCCAGGCCCAGCGACTGCAGCAGCGCCACCGCCAGCCCGTCGACGCGGGACGCCGTGGTGTACGCGGCCACGGCGTCGGCGCCGAGGTCGTTCAGCCGCACCTGCACCGCCAGCGCGCCGATCGCGATGATCGACGCCTGGAAGCCCATCGGCAGCCCGAGCCGCAGGTGCTCGGCCAGGTCCGCGCGCGGCACGCGCCAGTCCCCGCGCCGCACGTGCAGCACCGGCACGCGCCGCCGGACGAACTCCAGGCACAGCAGCACCGAGACCGCCTGCGCGAGCACGGTCGCCAGCGCCGCCCCGCCGACGCCCAGGCCCGCGGGCCCGACGAGCAGCACGACGAGGCCGACGTTGAGCAGGCAGGCCAGCGTGAGGAAGACCAGCGGGGTCCGCGAGTCGCCGATGGCGCGGATGATCGCCGACAGGTAGTTGAAGAACATCAGCGCGCCGGTGCCGAGGAAGCTCACCTGGGCGAACGTGGTCGCCTCGGCGCGCAGCACCTCGGGCGTGCGCAGCAGGGCGAGCACCGGCCCGGCGAGCAGCGGCGCGGCGACCGTCAGCACCAGGCTGGCGGCGCCGGTCAGCAGCGTGCCGGTCGCCACCGAGCGCCGGACCCCGGCGAGGTCGCGGGCGCCGAACGCCTGGGCCGTCGGGATGGCGAAGCCCGACGTCATGCCCCAGACGAACCCGAGCAGGAGGAACAGGAGGCTGCCGGTCGCGCCGACGGCCCCGAGGGAGTCGACGCCGAGGTGGCGGCCGACGACGACCGCGTCGGCGAACTGGTAGAGCTGCTGGACGACGTTGCCGACGAGCAGGGGCACGGCGAACACGAGGATCACGCGCCAGGGGCTGCCGGCGGTCAGGACCTTGGCCATGACGAGAGGGCTCCGGGACAGGGCGGGGGTGGGTGGGGGAGTCGGAGGGGGCGGGGGAGTCGGGGACGGGGAGCAGGACCCGGGAGCGGCCCGGAGCGGCTGTCCCGATCGTATCGTTACGACCGCGCGTGGCCAGCACGGATTTCCCGCGCGCCGGGCGGGGGTGCTCGGCGCGCGCGGGCCGTGCCGGGGTCGGCCGGGGCGCCGGGGTCAGACCGGCGCGGGGACCGTCCGGCCGGCGTCCCACGGGACGGCCCACCCGAGCGCGTCCAGCAGCCGGTCCAGGACGAACGCCGTGAACCCCCACACGAGCACGCCGCCCGCGTCGAACGCCGGTCCGCGGTACTCGTGACCGCCCCGGCGCAGGGTGGCGGTCACGCGGTGCGCGGGGTCGACCAGGTCCGCGACCGGCACCCGGAACACGTCGACCGTCTCCGCCGGGTCGGTCGCCGCGACCGCGGACGGGCGGTCCCACCACGCCAGCACCGGGGTCACGAGGTTGCGGCTCGCGGTGACCGGCAGGGGCGGGAGCGTGCCGAGCACCCGCACGCCCGCGGGGTCCAGGCCGGTCTCCTCCCGGGCCTCCCGGAGCGCCGCCGCCTCGGGGCCGCCGTCGCCCGGGTCGATGCCGCCGCCCGGGAACGACACCTGGCCCGGGTGGTGCCGCAGCGTCGGGGAGCGCCGGGTCAGCAGCACGTCCAGGTCGGCGGCGACCGCGGGGTGCGGCGTCCGGGCGTCGGCGTCGTCCAGGTGCCCGAACAGCACCAGCACGGCCGAGGCGCGCACCGGGCGCGCGGCGTCCCCGGGGCCGAAGGCGCGCTCCGGCTCGGGCGCCCAGACCGGGCGGTCCGCGCACAGGGCCCGCAGGTCGCGCAGGGCGCCCGCGTCCGTCACGCGCGCTCCCGCACGGCGGCGGCGAACGCCGCGAGCCCGAGGTCGGCGGCGGGGCGCAGCGCGGCCAGGTGCTGCCGGGACCCGAGGCGGATCGCGTCGGCGTCCCCGGGCTCGAGGTCGGCCGTCATCGTCGGCGTCGCGAGCCACAGGTCGAGCACGGTGGTGTCGACCTCCAGGTGGAACTGCAGGCCGACCGCGCTGCCCGCGCGGAACGCCTGCACCGGGGTCACGTCGTTGGTCGCGAGCAGCGTGGCCCCGTCCGGCAGGTCCACCGCGTCGGCGTGCCAGTGCAGCACCGTCGGGCGCGGTCCCGCCGCCGCGAGCACCGGGTCGGGGGCGACCACGTCGACCGGGCCGAACCCGATCTCGGTGCCGTGCCGGCGGTGCAGCCGCGCGCCGAGCGCCAGGGCGAGCAGCTGCATCCCCAGGCACACGCCGAGGGTCGGCACGCCGGCGTCGACCGCCTCCGCCAGCAGCCGGCGCTCGGCGGCCAGGCCCGGGTGCCCGGCGTCGTCGTCGGCGTCCTGCGGGCCGCCCATCACCACGACCCCGGCCAGGTCGGCCACGGACGGCAGGCGGGGTGCGCGCTCGTCCACCACCGTGCGGGTGGTCAGCGGCAGGCCGTCCAGCGCCCGGGCGACGAGGCCCGGGCCCTCGTGCGCGACGTGCGTCAGGACGAGGACGGGGCGCGGCTGGCTCACGCCGCGACCCTATCCGCCCGCCCGAACACGTCCCGCAGCGCCCGGCGGGCGGCGTACCAGCCGGACAGCCCGTGCACGCCCGGGCCCGGCGGGGTGGACGCCGAGCACAGGTAGACGCCGGGGACGCCGGTGTCGAACGGGTCCAGCCGCGGCGTCGGGCGGGTGAACATGCGCAGCAGCGAGATCGCGCCGCCGGAGATGTCGCCGCCGACCAGGTTCGCGTCGTGCCGGGCGAGGTGCGCGGCGGGGATCGCGTGCGAGGCCACCACCGTGTCCCGGAACCCGGGGGCGAACCGCTCCACCTGGCCCAGCACCGCCTCCGTGGGGTCGACGTCGGACCCCGCCGGCACGTGCGCGTACGCCCACACCGGGCGCAGCCCGCCCCGCGCGCGGCCGGGGTCGAGCGCGGCGGGGTCGGACAGCAGGGTCAGCGGGTGCTCCGCGTGCCGGCCGCGGGCGACCGTGCGCTCCGCCGCCACGACCTGGTCCCGGGTGCCGCCGAGGTGCACCGTCCCCGCGCGGTGCACGTCCGGGTGCGCCCACGGGATCGGCCCGTCGACGACCAGGTCGACCTTCGCGGCCGCGTTCCCGTACCGGAACCCCGCGTAGGCGCGGGCCAGCCGCGGCGGCATGGCGTCGCCGACCACCTGGGCCACCAGCCGCGGGGCGGTGTCGAACAGGTACGCGCGGGCGGGCGGCAGGTCGGCGCGCCGCGCGACCGGGTGCCCGGTGACGACGCGTCCGCCGAGCCGCACCAGGTCGGCGTGCAGCGCGTCCGCGATGGCCTGCGAGCCGCCACGCACCACCGGCCAGCCGTGGCCCGCGTGCGCCAGCGTGGTGAGCAGGACGGCCGTGCCGGCGGCGGCCAGGGACGGCAGGGGCGTGATGGCGTGCCCCGCCACGCCGGTCAGCAGGGCGGCGCCCTCGTCGGTGCGCAGGGCGGACGGCACCGCCGGGGAGCCGTTGCGCAGCACGCCCAGGCCGAACCGCGCGGCCGTGAGCGCGGCGCGCAGCGGGTCGCCGAGCACGCCGTCCGGGACGCTGCGGTGGTCCCCGAGCGCCAGCGCCACCACGTCCTGCCAGCGCGCCGCGAGCGGGCCGAACAGCCGCCGCCAGGCCGCGCCGTCCGGGCCCAGGGCCGCGGCCGTGCGGTCCAGGTCGCGGTAGGCGATGCCGGCACGGCCCCCGTCCAGCGGGTGCGCGAACGAGGCCTCCGGCGTCAGCAGGTCCAGCCGGTCGGGCAGGCCGAGCGAGCGGAAGAACGGCGACGCCCACGCCATCGGGTGCACCGCGGAGCAGATGTCGTGCCGGATGCCGTCCGCCAGCCCCAGGTCCAGCGTGCGGCTGCCGCCGCCGACCGTGTCCTGCGCCTCGAGCACCACCACGGACAGCCCCGCGCGGGCGAGCGTCACGGCGGCGGCCAGGCCGTTCGGGCCCGCGCCCACGACGACGGCGTCCAGCTCCCCGGGCGCGGGCCGGGGGGAGCCGGCGCCGGGCAGCGGCCGGGAGGTGGCG
>JAEWGQ010000273.1 GCA_023388235.1 Actinomycetes bacterium
GGCCAGCGCCGCGCCGCCGAGCGTGCGGTCCCCCGCGTCCGGGCGCGCGACCGGCCCCTCGGGCTCCTCGAGCAGGCCGAGCCGCTTCGCGCCCGCCACGGCGACCGCCGCGCCGACGGCGACCCAGAACAGCCGCCTCATCGCCGGGTCCGGCCCCGCCCGCCCAGCCCGGACAGGGCCCGGCGGACGCCGTAGGAGAACGCGGCGACCTTGATCATCGGGCCGCCGACGGTCGCGGCGAACAGCGACGTCAGCGCCGACACGTTCTGCGTGACCTGCGCGGCCGACGTGGTGATCGCGTCGACCCGCTCGAGCTGGGTGTTCGCGGACGACACCGTGGTGGCGGCCTCGTCGAGGATCGGCACGGTGTGGTCCGTGAGCTCCTTGACCGACGTCCGCGCCTCGTCCAGCACCCGGCCGAGCTTGACCAGCGGCAGCGCCAGCGCCCCGACGAGCAGCACGAAGGCGATGGCCGCGATCAGCCCCGCGATGTCTCCCAGCATGACCAGCCCTTCTCCGGTGGCGTGCGCGTGAGCGAAACCCTACCGGGCGCCGCGAGCGGTGCCCGGAACGCCGCGACGCCCCGGCACGGACCCTGACGGGCGGTGCGGGGGCGTCGCGGTGTTCGGCGTGGTGCGCTCAGCGGGCGTAGTACTCGACGACCAGCTGGACCTCGCACGTGATCGGGACCTCGGCGCGCTTCGGGCGGCGCACCAGGACCGCGGACAGCTTCTCGAGCTGCACGTCGAGGTAGCCCGGGACGGCCGGAAGCACGTCGCGGTGCGCGCCGGCGGCGGCGACCTGGAACGGGACCGTCGTCTGCGACTTGGGCTTGATCTGCAGGGTCTGGCCCTCCTTCACGCGGAAGGACGGACGGTCCACGATCTTGCCGTCGACCAGCACGTGGCGGTGGGTGACGACCTGGCGGGCCTGCAGGATGGTGCGGGCGAAGCCGGCGCGCAGCACCAGCGCGTCCAGGCGGGTCTCGAGGTCCTCGACCAGGGCCTCACCGGTCAGGCCCGGGGCCTTGCGGGCGTCCTCGTAGGCGCGGGCGAGCTGCTTCTCGCGCAGCGCGTACTGGGCGCGCAGACGCTGCTTCTCGCGCAGGCGCACCGCGTAGTCCGACTCGGTGCGGCGACGGGCGCGGCCGTGCTCACCGGGCGGGTAGGGGCGCTTCTCGAAGTGCTTGACGGCCTTGGGCGTCAGCGCGAGGCCGAGGGCGCGCGAGAGGCGCACCTGGCGACGCGCACGGGTGACGTTGCTCATGGATCTTCCTGTCGTTCGTACGGCACACCCGGTCCCGGCGACTCCGGGGCGGGCGTGGGGCCGACCTTCGTGCGGCGCGCTCCGGCGGGCGGAGGCGGTCGCGGCTAAGACCCCAGGCGGCCGTCCGGCTGACCCCGGGGACGCAACCCCGGGTGCGGACGACCGTGCAACTCTACCGGCTGCACGGCCCACGGCCTAACCGGCCCGCTCAGCGCGCGTCGGGCGGCGGCGCCTGGTCGAGCACCGAGCGGATGCGGCCGAGCCGCTCGCCGACCTGCCGCTCGTAGCCGTTGTCGGTCGGCGCGTAGTACCGGGTGCCCACGAGCTCGTCCGGCAGGTACTGCTGCGCGGCGATCCCGTGCGGGTGGTCGTGCGCGTACAGGTAGCCCTGGCCGTGCCCGAGCGCCTCGGCGCCGGCGTAGTGCGCGTCCCGCAGGTGGGCGGGCACCGAGCCGAGCCGCCCGGCGCGGACGTCCGCCAGCGCGGCGTTGATGCCGTTGTACGCGGCGTTCGACTTCGGGGCGGTCGCCAGGTGCACGACGGCCTCGGCCAGGATGATCCGGGCCTCCGGCATCCCGATGAGCTGGACGGCCTGCGCGGCCGCGACCGCCGTCTGCAGCGCGCTCGGGTCCGCCATCCCCACGTCCTCGGACGCCGAGATCACGATGCGGCGCGCGATGAACCGCGGGTCCTCCCCCGCCGCGATCATCCGCGCCAGGTAGTGCAGCGCGGCGTCGACGTCCGACCCCCGCACGGACTTGATGAAGGCGCTGATGACGTCGTAGTGCTGGTCGCCGTCCCGGTCGTACCGCACGGCCGCCACGTCGATCGCGCGCTCGGTCGTCGCCAGGTCCACCACCGCCGGCGCGCCGGCCTCGTCGCCGTGGTCGGCGTCCGGGTCCGCGAGCCGCGCCTCCCGCTCGGCCAGCGCCGCGCCCGCCGCCGCCTCGAGGATGGTCAGCGCCTTGCGCGCGTCACCCCCGGACAGCCGCAGCAGGTGCTCCTCCGCCTCGTCGGTCAGCCGCACGGCGCCGCCGAGGCCGCGCTCGTCGTCCACGGCCCGGCGCACCAGCGCCCGCACGTCCTCGGTGCCGAGCGGGCGCAGCGTGAGCAGCAGCGACCGGGACAGCAGCGGGGAGTTCACCGAGAAGCTGGGGTTCTCGGTGGTCGCGGCGACCAGGGTCACCCAGCGGTTCTCCACGCTGGGCAGCAGCGCGTCCTGCTGCGCCTTGGTGAACCGGTGCACCTCGTCGATGAACAGCACGGTCTCGGAGCCGTCGGCCGCCAGGCGCCGCCGCGCGTCCTCCACGACCTGCCGGACGTCCTTCACGCCCGCCGTCACCGCGGACAGCTCGACGAACCGGCGGCCCGACGTGGTCGCCACCAGGTAGGCCAGCGTCGTCTTGCCCGTGCCGGGCGGCCCCCAGAGCACCACCGAGGACGGCGCGGCGCGCCCGGCCCCGGACGCGGACGGCCCCGGGCCCTCGACCAGCCGCCGCAGCGGCGAGCCCGGGACCAGCAGGTGCTCCTGCCCGGCGACCTCCGCCAGGCTGCTCGGCCGCATCCGCACCGCGAGCGGGGCCCCGGCCGACGGCGCGGGCGTCCCCTGCGCGGTCGAGGTCACCGCGTCGAACAGATCCATGCCCGCGAGCCTACGCAGCCGCGCCCACACGCCGCGCCGCGGTGGTGCGCGGGCCGCGCCGGGCCTGCGATGCTGGCCTGCGTGTTCCACAGCCTGGGCCGCGCGGTCGCCCGTCACCCCCGCCTCACGCTCGCCGTCTGGGGCGTCGTCACCGTGGCGTGCTTCCTGCTCGCGCTCGTCGGCGTCGGCGGGCAGAACCTGTTCGACCGCCTGACCACGGGCGAGCCGGTCGTGCCCGGGTCGGACTCCGCGCGCGCGAGCGAGCTGCTCGCGGCGTCCGACACGTCCGGCGCGTCCCTCACGCTCGTCGTGCAGGGCGTCGACCCCGCGACCGGGGGGATCCCCGACGCGCTGGCCCCGGCCCGGCAGGAGGTCGCGGACGTGGCGGGCGTCACGTCGGTCATCGACCCGTTCGTGCTGCCCGACGGCGCGGCCAACCCCGCCGCGGCACCGCTGCTCGCGGCCGACGGCGACGGCTTCCTCGTGGTCGCCGAGCTCGACCCCGCGCTGGACGGCGACGCGCGCGCCGACGCCCTGCACGAGGTGGAGCAGCGCCTCGCGGACGTCCCCGCGGCGCTGCGCGACGTCGCCCCCGGCGCGACCGGCCTGGTCGGCGGCACCTCGCTGATCGTCTCCGCGATCACCGACCAGGTCGAGCAGGACCTCACCACCGGCGAGGCCATCGCGCTGCCGGTGGCGCTCGTCATCATGGTCCTCGTGTTCGGCGGCTTCCTGGCCGCCGCGATGCCGCTGGCCGGGGCCATCGCCTCGATCGCCGGCGGCCTGGGGGCCCTGGTCGGGCTGTCGTACCTCGTGGACGACCTCGAGTCGTCCGTCGTGAACGTCGTCACCGTGCTGGGGCTCGGCCTGTCGATCGACTACGGGCTGCTCATCGTGTCCCGGTTCCGCGAGGAGCTCGGGCGCACGCTCGGCGACGACGAGGGGCGGTCCAGCCGGCGCCGCCGCGGCGACGGCGCCGTGGTGACGGCCCTGGTCACGACGATGGGCACCGCCGGCCGCACGGTGGCGTTCTCGGCGCTCACCGTCGGGGTCTCCATCGCCGGCCTGCTGGTGTTCCGGCAGGACATCCTGCGCGCGTTCGGCGCCGGGTCGGTCGCCGTGATCGTGTTCGCCGTCGCCACCGCGCTGACCCTGGTGCCCGCGCTGCTCGTGCTCGGCGGGCGCCGGCTCGCCCGCCCGAGCGTGCTGTCGCGCGTGCCCGGCGTGCGCGCGCTGCTCGCCCGCACCGCCGACGTCAGCCACGAGGAGGGCGTGTTCTCGCGCCTCGCCGCACGCGTCCAGCGCCGGCCCTGGTGGGTGATGGGCGGGTCGCTCGCCCTGCTGCTCGTGCTCGCCGCTCCGCTGCTGCACGTGCAGCTGCGCAACTCCACGACCGAGCTGCTGCCGCTGTCCAGCCCGCAGCGCGAGTTCGTGCGGGTGCTCGCCGACCAGTACCCCGCGTCGTCCGCCCCGGCCGTGCAGGTGGTGGCCCGCACCGGCGCCGCCGACGCGCAGGCGGTCGTGCCCGAGCTCGAGGCGCTGCCCGGCGTGGCCTCCGTCGACCCGCCCGCCGTCCGCGAGTCCGTCGTCGTGATCGGCGTCCGCCCCGACGACGCCGACCCGGGCGGCGCCGGCGCGCAGGACGTGGTGCACGAGATCCGCGCGCTCGACCTGCCGTTCGACGCCTGGGTGGGCGGGCAGGCCGCGAACCAGATCGACTTCACCGACGCGCTCGCCGAACGCGCGCCCTGGGCGCTGGGCATCGTGGCCGTCGCCACCCTGGTGCTGCTGTTCCTCATGACCGGCTCCGTGCTGGTGCCCGTGAAGGCCCTGCTCACCAACGTCGTCTCGCTCAGCGCGTCGCTCGGCGTGCTGGTCTGGGTGTTCCAGGACGGGCACCTGTCCGGGCTGCTGGGCTTCGAGTCGACCGGCGGCATCGAGACGTACGTGCTCGCGCTGGTCGTGGCGTTCGCGTTCGGCCTCGCCATGGACTACGAGGTCTTCCTGCTGTCCCGGATCAAGGAGCTGCACGACGCGGGCGTCGCGAACGACGACGCCGTGCGCCTCGGGCTGCAGCGCTCCGGCCGGGTCATCACGTCCGCCGCGGCCATCGTCATCGCGGTGTTCGCCGGCTTCGTCGCGGGCGAGCTGCTCGTCATCAAGGAGGTCGGGTTCTCCCTGGCCGTGGCCGTGCTGATCGACGCGACGCTCGTGCGGCTGCTGCTGGTGCCCGCCACCATGACCGTCCTCGGCGACCTCAACTGGTGGGCGCCCGGGCCGCTGCGCCGGCTGCACGCGCGCCTGGGCATCACGCACTGAGGCGCTGCCCGCGGGGGCAGGCCTGGGGGCGGCCGACGGCGGGACCGGGGGGCGCCGGCCGACGGCGGAGGCCCGCGGCGCCGGCC
>JAEWGQ010000285.1 GCA_023388235.1 Actinomycetes bacterium
CGTGCACCATGAAGCTCAACGCCACGACGGAGATGGAGCCCATCACGTGGCCGGCGTTCAGCCAGCTCCACCCCTTCGCGCCCCTGGACCAGGCGGCCGGGTACCTGGACCTCTTCGCCGACCTCGAGGCGTGGCTTGCGGAGATCACCGGGTACGACGCCGTGTCGCTGCAGCCGAACGCCGGCAGCCAGGGTGAGCTCGCCGGGCTCCTCGCCATCCGCGCCTACCACCACTCCCGGGGCGAGACGGGGCGGGACGTGTGCCTGATCCCGGCGTCGGCCCACGGCACCAACGCCGCGTCGGCGGTGATGGCCGGCATGAAGGTCGTCGTCGTTTCGTGCGACGACGACGGCAACGTAGACGTCGGCGACCTCCGCACCAAGATCGAGCAGCACCAGGCCCAACTGTCGGCACTGATGGTGACGTATCCCTCGACGCACGGCGTGTTCGAGGAGGCCATCGTGGAGATCTGCGATCTGATCCACGCGGCCGGGGGTCAGGTCTACCTCGACGGCGCCAACATGAACGCGCTCGTCGGGCTCGCCCGGCCGGGCAGCTTCGGCGCCGACGTCAGCCACCTCAACCTGCACAAGACCTTCTGCATCCCCCACGGCGGCGGCGGCCCCGGCGTCGGGCCGATCGGCGTCGCGGCGCACCTCGTGCCCCACCTGCCGGCCACCGACGTCGTGCTGCCCGCCGCGCCGGCGCTGGCCGGGGGGACCGCGCCCGCCGTGTCGGCGGCGCCGTTCGGGTCGGCCGGCATCCTGCCGATCTCCTGGGCGTACGTGGCGCTCATGGGCGGCGACGGCCTGCGCCGCGCCACCGAGACGGCGGTCCTGTCCGCGAACTACCTGGCCTCGCGGCTGGCCCCGCACTTCCCGGTGCTCTACACCGGCCCCGCCGGGCTGGTCGCGCACGAGTGCATCCTCGACCTGCGGGCGCTCACCAAGCAGACCGGCGTCACCGCCGAGGACGTCGCGAAGCGGCTGATGGACTACGGGTTCCACGCCCCGACGCTGTCGTTCCCCGTGGCGGGCACCCTCATGGTGGAGCCCACCGAGAGCGAGGACCTCGCCGAGCTCGACCGGTTCGTGGACGCCATGGTCGCGATCCGGGGCGAGATCGACGCGGTCGCGGCCGGCCGGTGGGCCGTCGCCGACTCCCCGCTGCGCGGCGCCCCGCACACGGCCGCCGCCGTGACGGCGGACGCGTGGGACGCGCCGTACGGCCGCGAGCTCGCGGCGTACCCGCTTCCGGGCCTGCGGTCCGGCAAGTACTGGCCGCCGGTCCGGCGGATCGACGGAGCGCACGGGGACCGCAACCTCGTGTGCGCCTGCCCGCCCATCGAGGCCTACGACGAGGGAGCCGCGCTGTGACCGACGACCGGACGACCGACCCGACCGACCCGACGACCGGCGCCGACGGCGTCGTGCTGTCCCCGCTGCACGCCGAGCACGAGGCGCTGGGCGCGACGACGACCCCGTTCGGCGGGTGGCTGATGCCCCTGCGGTACGCCGGCGACCTGGCCGAGCACCAGGCCGTGCGCTCGGCGGCCGGCCTGTTCGACCTCTCGCACATGGGCGAGCTGCACGTGGACGGCCCGGGCGCCGCCGCCGGGCTGGACCGCGCGCTGGTGGGCGACATCTCCGGCCTCGCCGTCGGCCGCGCCCGCTACACGATGATCGTGCAGGAGGACGGCGGCATCCTCGACGACCTCATCGTCTACCGGCTGGGCCGGCAGGCGTTCCTCGTCGTCGCCAACGCGTCGAACGTCGCCGTGGTCCGGGACGCGCTGGCCGTGCGGCTGGCGGACGCCGCCGCCTCGCTGACCGACCGCTCCCTGGAGACGGCCCTCATCGCGGTGCAGGGCCCGCGGGCCGCCGAGATCGTCACGGCCCTGGTGCCCGACCCCGAGCAGGCCGCCGCCGTGCGCGACGTCCGGTACTACGCCGCGGTTCCCGCCGACGTGGCGGGCGTCGAGACGCTGGTCGCCCGCACCGGGTACACCGGCGAGGACGGGTTCGAGCTGTTCCTGCCCGCCGACGCCGCGCCCGGCCTGTGGCGGGCGCTCCTGGCCGCCGGGCAGCCCCTGGGCCTCGTGCCCGCCGGGCTCGCCGCCCGGGACAGCCTGCGGCTCGAGGCGGGGATGCCGCTGTACGGCAACGAGCTGGACCGCACGACCACCCCGCACGACGCGGGCCTCGGCCGGGTGGTCCGGCTCGACAAGGTGGACGCCGACGGGACGCCCCTGCCGTTCGTGGGCCGGGACGCGCTCGCCGCCCGCGCGCACGCCACGCCCTCCCGGGTGCTCGTGGGCCTGGTCGGCCTCGGCCGCCGTGCTGCCCGGCACGGGTACCCCGTGCTCACCTCCACCGAGGCGGGCGCGGCGACCGTCGGGCACGTGACGTCCGGCGCGCCGTCCCCGACGCTGGGCACGCCGATCGCGATGGCCTACGTGACGCCCGAGGTCTCGGCGCCCGGCACCGAGCTCGCCGTCGACGTACGCGGGCGGGCCGAGCCGGTCCGCGTCGTCGAGCTGCCGTTCTACCGCCGGCCGTCCTGACCGCACCCGTCCCGGCCCCACCCGTCCCAGCCCCAGCCGCCCAGCCGAACCGGAGAGACCCATGAGCGACGTCCCCAGCGACCTGCAGTACACCGCCGAGCACGAGTGGATCGACGGCGCCGAGCCCGCCACGGTCGGCATCACGAAGAACGCGGCCGACGCGCTCGGCGACATCGTCTACCTCGAGCTGCCCACGGTCGGCAGCGAGATCGCCGCGGGTGCGGTGGTCGGCGAGGTCGAGTCGACCAAGTCCGTGTCCGAGCTGTTCTCCCCGGTGTCCGGCACCGTGGTCGCCGTGAACCAGGACGCCGTGGACGAGCCGTCGGTCGTGAACGCGGACCCGTACGGCGCCGGCTGGCTGTTCCGCGTGGACGTCACGTCCACCGGCGCGCTGCTCTCGGCCGAGGAGTACGCGGCGACGATCACGGACTGAGATGGGCCCGCAGGGGCGCTAGGCCGATCGGGTGGTCTTGGGTCGCCCGGGTGGATATCGCTTCCCCCGAGGTGACCTGGGACTTCGGTCCTAGCACAGTACCCATACGTACGTATTTGTCCGACGCGCCCCCTGAGCGGGTGAGATCGGGTTTGCGACGACCACCGCCATAGTTGCCGATCAACCGGGAGTCGGCGGCCGGACACCCCCAGCCGCCGGAACTCGTCCACTCGCACGGAGGTCACCATGGCCACTCTGGAGCTCGCCCCCTCCCCCTCCAGCAGCATCCTCGGCGAGCCGCTCACCACCCGTGAGCGCGTCGTGCTGGCGGAGCTCGGCGAGGACGTCACGCTCGAGGACATCGCGCGTCGGCTCTTCGTCACCCGCAACACGGTCAAGTCCCAGGTCCGCTCGGTCTACCGCAAGATCGGCGTGTCCACCCGCGCCGAGGCGGTCGCCTGGGCGAAGGCCGCCGGCATCCGCTGACCCCTTCCGTCGGCCCGGCTCGCCCCGGGTCGCGACGACACCGGGCCGCCGTTCCCCCTCCGGGGCGGCGGCCGCGTCGTGCCGGGGGTGGTGCCGGGGGTGGTGGTGCCGGGGGTCACCGGGCCGGGGTCCGGTCAGCCGGGAGCCGGCCCGCCGGGAGCCGGCCCGCCGGGAGCCGGCCGGCCGCGACC
>JAEWGQ010000293.1 GCA_023388235.1 Actinomycetes bacterium
GCGCGAGGGCGGCGAGCAGCAGCGCCCCGAGGCCGGCCGTCACCCCCGTGCTGAGGGCGGCGAGCAGCGGGTCGAGCGCACGCTCCGTCACGAGCCGGCGGCGCAGCACGGCCGCGGTCACCGCCCCGGCGCCGACCGTCAGCACGGGGACCGCCACCAGCACGCCGCCCGCGATGTCGGGGGCCGGCAGCGCGCCCAGCAGCGGCACGGCCGGCAGCGCGCCGGCGTGCGCCTCCGCGGCGCTGAACAGCGTGCCGCTGCCCACGGCGAACCCGGGGCCGGCGAGCCACGCGAACGCCCAGAGCACGAGCGTCGGCAGGTACGCGAGCTCCGCGACCGCCAGCACCACGCCGCCGACGGCGTCCAGGTCGAGGCCGCGGACGACCTCGGCGATGGCCGTCCGGCCCATGACGACCCACGCCGTCGCGAGCAGCGCCGCGACCAGCACGAGGGTCGCGAGCGCGGTCGTCCCGGCGGCGACGCCGTGCGCCACCGGCTCCGGCAGCCGCACCCGCACGGGTTCCAGCAGGTCGCGCAGCCGGGGCGCCTCCGGCCGGCGCAGCAGGCCCGCGCCGAGGCCGACGGTCGCGAGCACCACGGCCCCGAGCAGCCCCGCGGCGAGGTGCAGCAGCGGCACCCGGGTCGCGAGCCCGACGACGAGCGCGACCCCGGCGTACCCGCCCACGCCGGCGCCCAGCGCGGACCGGGTGGCGTACCCGGAGCGGCGCGCCGAGGCGTAGCAGCCGAACAGCGCGAGGAGGGTCAGCCCGAGCGGCACCAGCGTCACCCCGGGGGCGAGCGTCATCGGGACGCCGTGCGCGAGCAGCCAGAGCCCCGCGGCGACCGCGACCGCCCGGGACCAGGGCACGCCGGCCGTCGCGGGCGCGGAGGACGTCGCGACGTACGCGGCCACGGCGGGCAGCACCACCACGAGCAGCGACAGCAGGGCCGCCTGCAGCCCGGCGAGCAGCCCGCCGACCCACCGCGGCGCGCCGTCGAGGTCGCTGACGAAGAACCGGGGGCCCGCGGCGTCGTCGACCACGCGGCGGCGGGGACGGGCGCTGGGCGGGGTGGTCACCGCACCATGGTCCCCGCCCGCGCCGCCGGGACCGCCCAACCGCCCCGGCGCGCCGCGGATGGCGTGGGCCACGGGCGGGGGGGCGGGGGCGGGCGGAACGCGACGGGCGCCGCACCCCGGCGGGGGGGTGCGGCGCCCGTCACGTGCGGGGCGGGGCGCTCAGACCAGCAGCGCCCGCGCGAGCTCGGCGGTCTCGGTCGGCGTCGTGCCGACCTTCACGCCGGCGGCCTCGAGGGCCTCCTTCTTGGCCTGCGCGGTGCCCGCCGAGCCGGAGACGATGGCGCCGGCGTGGCCCATGGTCTTGCCCTCGGGGGCGGTGAACCCGGCGACGTAGCCGACGACCGGCTTCGTCACGTGCTCGGTGATGTACGCCGCGGCGCGCTCCTCGGCGTCGCCGCCGATCTCGCCGATCAGCACGATGAGGTCCGTGTCGGGGTCGGCCTCGAACGCCGCGAGCGCGTCGATGTGCGTGGTGCCGATGATCGGGTCGCCGCCGATGCCGACGGCCGTCGAGAACCCGAGGTCCCGCAGCTCGTACATCATCTGGTACGTCAGCGTCCCGGACTTCGAGACCAGGCCGATGCGGCCGGGCCCGGTGATGTCCGCGGGGATGATGCCGACGTTGGACTTCCCGGGGCTGATGAGGCCCGGGCAGTTCGGGCCGACGAGCCGCACGCCCTTGTCCTGCGCGTACGCGAAGAACTCGGCGGTGTCCGCGACCGGCACGCCCTCGGTGATGATCACGATCAGCGGCACGCCCGCGTCGACCGCCTCGATGACGGCGGCCTTGGTGAACGCCGGCGGCACGAAGATGACGGACACGTCGGCCCGGGTCGCCTCGACGGCCTGCTGCACCGAGCCGAACACCGGGATCGCCACGGTGAGGCCGGAGCCGTCGCCGCGGGGGTACTCCACGCTGGTGCCGGCCTTGCGGGGGTTGACGCCGCCCACGATGGTCGTGCCGGACGCCAGCATCCGGGTCGTGTGCTTGCTGCCTTCCGAGCCGGTCATGCCCTGCACGATGACCTTGGACTCCGCGGTCAGGAAGATCGCCATTGCGCTGTCTCTCGTCTCTGTTCTACCGGTGGTCTCGGGCGGCGCTCAGGCGGTCGCGGCCAGGCGGGCGGCCTCGGCGGCGCCCCCGTCCATGGTGTCCGCGAGCGTGACCAGGGGGTGCGCGGCGTCCCGCAGGATGCGGCGCCCCGCGACCACGTTGTTGCCGTCGAGCCGCACGACCAGCGGCTTCGTCGCCTGGTCGCCGAGGATGCCCAGGGCCGCGACGATGCCGTTGGCCACCGCGTCGCACGCGGTGATGCCGCCGAACACGTTGACGAACACCGACGTCACCTGCGGGTCGGACAGGATGATGTCCAGCCCGGCGGCCATGACCTCGGCCGAGGCGCCGCCGCCGATGTCGAGGAAGTTCGCCGGCTTCACCCCGCCGTGCTGCTGCCCGGCGTAGGCGACGACGTCGAGCGTGCTCATGACCAGGCCGGCGCCGTTGCCGATGACCCCGACCTCGCCGTCGAGCTTGACGTAGTTGAGGCCCTTCTCCTTCGCGCGCGCCTCGAGCGGGTCGGCCGCGGCGGCGTCCTCGAGCGCGGCGTGGTCCTCGTGGCGGAAGTCCGCGTTGCCGTCCAGCGTCACCTTGCCGTCGAGGGCGATGACGCGGCCGTCCTCGGTCAGCACCAGCGGGTTGACCTCGACGAGCGTGGCGTCCTCCTCGCGGTAGACGTCCCACAGGGTGGTCAGGACCGCCGCGACCTTCGGGGCCACGTCGGCGTCGAAGCCCGCGGCGGCCACGATCTCGTCGGCCTTCGCCGCGTCGATGCCGACACGCGGGTCGACCGGCACCTTCGCGAGCGCCTCGGGCCGCTCGACCGCGAGCTGCTCGATCTCCATGCCGCCCTCGACGCTCGCCATGGCGAGGTACCGCCGCTCGGCGCGGTCGAGCAGCAGGGAGAAGTAGTACTCCCGCGCGATGCGGGCGCCCGCGGCGACCATCACGCGGTGCACGGTGTGGCCCTTGATGTCCATGCCGAGGATCTGCGCCGCGCGCTCCTCGGCCTCCTCGGGCGAGCGGGCGAGCTGGACGCCGCCCGCCTTGCCGCGGCCCCCGGTCTTCACCTGCGCCTTGACGACCACCACGCCGGTGGCGTCCTCGGCGGCCAGCAGGGTCTCGGCCGCCGCGCGCGCCTCGGCGGGCGTCGTCGCGACGATCCCCCCGAGGACGGGCACTCCGTGCCGTTCGAACATGTCGCGTGCCTGGTACTCGAACAGGTCCACCTGCTGCGGTCCTTCCCTCGCCCTGCGTCCCCTGGCGGGATACGGCTGCTCTGCCGCGCTCGATGGTAGCCCCCGGGTCCCGGATTTATCTCTACGTCGAGATATGTGACCCAGGTCGCAGACGGCGTCAACCGCTCTTGACACTTCGCTCGGCCGTCAACCACTCTTGACACATGACCACCGGCCACCCCGCACCGCCCGACGACACCGCCCGGGCCCTCGCCGCCGCCGCGGCCGCGGACCCCGCCACCGGGCTGCGGGCCGTGCGCTCCCTGCGCGTGCTCGCCGACCGGCTCGAGACCCTGCAGGTCGCCCGCGCGCGCGAGCTCGGGTGGTCGTGGCAGGACGTCGCGGACGCGCTCGGCGTCAGCCGGCAGGCCGTCCACCAGAAGCACCACCGCCGCACCTGACCACCGAGGAGACCGCCGTGTTCGAGAAGCTCACCACCGGTGCCCGGCAGACCGTCGTGCACGCGCAGGAGGTCGCCCGCGACCTCGGCGACGCCCGCATCTCCCCCGCGCACCTGCTGGTCGCCCTCGCCCGGCTCGACGACCCGGCCGCCGCGACGCTCGCCGCCCACGGCGCCGGGCCGCAGGCGCTGCTCGACCGGTTCGACGGCGACGGCATCGACGCCGGCGCGCTCGCCGCCCTCGGGATCGACCTCGACGCCGTCCGGCGGCAGGCCGACGCGGTGTTCGGGCACGGCGCGCTCGAGCGGGCCGGCCGCCGCACCCGGGGCCGCCTGCCGTTCACCCGCGAGGCCAAGCAGACCCTCGAGCTCGCGCTGCGCGAGGCGGTGCGGCTCGGGCACCGGCGCGTCGACGCCGGCCACGTGCTGCTCGCCGTGGTCCGCCAGACCGGCACCGACGCGCACGCCCTGCTGCGGCGCTGCGGCGCCGACCCGGCCGCCGTCGCGGCCGACGTCACCGCCCGGCTGGCGGCCGACGCCGCCTGACGTCCCCCGGCCGGGTGACCCGTCACCGCACGTCAACGGCGTCCGTCGGCTAGCGTGCCCTCGGAAGTCGAGACCACCGGGGGCGAGATGAGTTCGATCGACGCGATGCTGGGGCAGCTGCGGCAGGCCGCCACGTCGACCGCAGCGGCGCTGGCCGCGGCCCGGGCCGCCGCGCCCGAGGAGACCACCGCGAGCGACGACACCGGCGCCGTCGCCGTGTCCGTGGACCGGCGGGGCGTCCCCGTCGGCGTGCGCGTCGCGGACGACTGGACGCGGCGCACCACCGCGGACGCGCTCGG
>JAEWGQ010000337.1 GCA_023388235.1 Actinomycetes bacterium
GCCGCCGAGCGCCTGGCTGATCGCCGCGTGCGCGCCCTCGATGGTGTCCGTGCCCTCGACGCCCCGCAGGTTCGCGGCCGCCAGGAGCAGCAGGCCGATGTTCACCGTCCCGGCCAGGGTCAGCGCGGCGCCGACGTCCCAGCGCGTCGCCCGCAGCAGGCCCGCGCGCTGTTCCGGGGCGGGGGCGCGCCCGAACCGGTCGCGGCTCAGCGCGGAGTGCACGTAGATCGCGTGCGGCATCACCGTGGCCCCGAGCATCGACGCCGCGAGCAGCACCGAGTCCGTGCCCGCGAACCGGGGCGCCAGGCCGCCGAGCATCCCCGCCGGGTCCGGCGGGCCCACCAGCAGCCCGAGCAGGAACCCCACGACGATCACGAGCAGCAGGCCCACCACGACCGCCTCGAACCGCCGCTGCCCGTACCGGTTCTGCGTGGCGAGCAGCAGCATCGACACGACGCCCACCACGAGCCCGCCCAGCACCAGCGGCAGCCCGAACAGCAGGTGCAGCGCGATGGCGCCGCCCACCACCTCGGCGACGTCCGTGGCGGCGGCCACGACCTCCGCCTGCGCCCAGAACGCCAGCCGCGGGCCGCGCCGCAGCCGCGCGCCGAGCACGCCGGGCAGGGAGTCACCCGTGACGATGCCGAGCTTCGCGGACTGGTACTGCACCAGCACGGCCATCGCGTTCGCCGCGACGAGCACCCACAGCAGCAGGTACCCGTACCGGGCGCCGGCGGTGAGGTTCGCGGCGACGTTCCCGGGGTCGACGTAGGCGATCGCCGCCACGAACGCGGGCCCGAGCAGGGGCAGCACCCGCGGTCGGCTCCCGGGTCGCCGGGTCGTAGTGCTGGTCACCGCACCTCCAAGTTCGGACGTCCGAACTCAGTCTAGGCACGCGTCCGCCCGCCGCACACGCAGCACGCGCACGCGGTCCTCGCGCGGCACCCCGGCAGCCGGCCCGCGCGCGGTCGGGCTCAGGCCGCGACCGGCTCCACGTCCCGGCGCCAGCGCCCGTCCTCGCGCCGGAACCCCACGCGCTCCAGGTAGTCCCCCGTGTCGCGGGCGTCGTCCGCCACCACGAGCGACCGCAGCCCCGTACCGGCGAACGCCCCGCTGCGCCGGTAGACGAACTCGCCGGGCGCGAAGTCCCGGAACCGCGGCGTCACCCAGTCCAGCTGGACCTCGCCGACCCCGTCGCCGGCGTCCCGCACCACGACCACCCCGACGGTCTCGTCGCCGCGCAGCACCAGGTACGCCCAGCGGCTCCCCCCGTCGGCGGCCGTGGCGGACGCCGCGGCGAACGACGGGTAGTAGCGGGCGATGTCCGCCGCGTGCACCCCGAGCACGTGCTGGAGGTAGTGGTCGTCCGCCCCGACCGGGACCACCTGGTACACGTCGGCGTCGTGGCGCTCCCGCGTCAGGCGCCACAGCCAGTACGCGTCGATCACCGCGATCACGCCGTTCATCACCGCGAACGGCCAGATGCCCACGACGGCGTTGTACGCCGCCGCGATCACCGACCCGGCGAAGTTCATCCAGCGGAAGCGCAGGACGCGCGCCTGCATGAGGGACACGACGACGAGGACGGAACCCGTCCACCCGATGATCTCCAGCCACGGCATGGCGGCGACGCTACCGCCCGGTACGGCCCCCGCGGACCACGACGGCGCCGGTCCTCGACGCCGACCACCCACGTGGCCCACGATGGCCGCCATGCCCTCCGACCTCCACGTCGTCCCGCTGCCCGTGCCCGCCGCGCTCGACGCCCCCGACGCGTGGCTGCTGCACGGCCTCGTGGACGCCGCCAACGCGACGCTGCTGGACATCTGGGGCGTGCTGGACGAGGCCCGCCGCCCGGAGGAGACGCTCGCGGGCCTGCGGCACCAGGAGTACGAGACCAAGCTGCGCTTCGTGGCGCTGGACGCCGCGCCCGCGGACGGCCCGCCGGACCCGGCGCGGGTGCTCGGCTACGGGCTGCTCGACCTGCCGACGCAGGACAACACGCACCTCGGGTGGACGGTCGTGCTGGTCCGGCCGGAGCACCGCGGCCGCGGCGTCGGCCGGGCGCTGGAGGCGCGGGTGCTCGCCGCCGCGCGCGAGCACGGGCGGACGGTGCTCACCACGTCGATCGACCAGGCGCAGGAGCCGGAGCCCGGCCCCGGGACGCTCGCGCCGTCCACCGGGACCGGCCGGGTGCGCACCGGCGACCCCTCCGTGGCGTTCGCGCTGCGCCGGGGCTGGACGCTCGAGCAGGTCGCGCGGCGGTCCGTGCTGGACGTGCCCGTCGACCCCGCGCTGCTCGCCGCGCACGCCGACGCTGCCACCGGCGCCGCGGGTCCCGCGTACCGGCTGGTGCAGTGGGACGGCCGCTGCCCGGACGCGTGGGTCGACCAGTTCGCGTACCTGCAGCACCGGATGAGCACGGACACCCCCGTGGGCGGGCTCGACGTGCGCGAGGACGCCTGGGACGCCGCACGGGTGCGCACCGCCGAGCAGACGTACCGGGAGCGCGGCTTGACGTACCGGTGCACCGCCGCCGAGCACGTCCCCAGCGGCACCCTCGTCGCCTACACCGCGCTGGTCAGCCGCCCCGACACCGACGCGTTCGTGCACCAGGACGACACCCTCGTGCTGCGCGAGCACCGCGGGCGGCGCCTGGGGATGCTGGTGAAGACCGCGAACCTCGCCCGGCTGGCGGAGGTCCAGCCCGCCGCGCGCCGCGTCGCCACGTGGAACGCCGAGGAGAACGCGCACATGCTGGCGATCAACGTCGCGCTCGGGTTCCGGCCCGCCGGCGTCTGCGGCGAGTGGCAGCTCACGCTCAGCTGACGCCCACCACCGCCACCGCACCCTCGTCGGCCACGACCCGGACCCGGTCCCCGTCGGCGGGCACCGCGCCGCCCGCCGGCAGCCCCGCCGTGACCCGCACGTCCTCCGGGTCCAGCACGGCGACCACCTCGACGCGTCCGCGCCGCGTCCGCCGGCCCGCGACCCGCGCGGGCCGCACCGGGGCGTCCGGCGCGGGCTCCTCCCCCGGCGCGAGCACCCGCCACCCCCCGGGCGCCACCGCGAGGGTGCCCGGCAGCAGGTCGCCGCCGGCGTGCGGCGCCGCGGAGCCCCACGCCGCGGCGGCCAGGAACGTCCGGTAGCCCAGGAACTCCGCGACCTCGCGGTCCGCCGGGCGGCGCCACAGCTCCTCCGGCGCGGCCACCTGACGCAGCCGGCCCGCGGACATCACCGCGACGCGGTCGGCGACGGTGAACGCCTCGTCCTGGTCGTGCGTGACGAACAGGGCCGTCGTCCCCGTCGTGGTCAGCACCCGGCGCAGGTCCTCCGCCAGCCGCTCCCGCAGCGAGCGGTCCAGGGCGGACAGCGGCTCGTCGAGCAGCAGCAGCCGGGGGCGGGGGGCCAGCGACCGGGCGAGCGCGACGCGCTGCCGCTCACCGCCCGACAGGGTCGCGACCGGGCGCGAGCCGTACCCGGGGAGCCCCACCAGGTCGAGCAGCTCCGCGACGCGGGCGGCGCGTGCCGCGCGGTCCAGGCCGCGGAGCCCGTACGCGACGTTCCCCGCGACGTCCCGGTGCGGGAACAGCTGCCCGTCCTGGAACACCAGGCCGAAGCCCCGGCGGTGCACCGGCACGGGCGCCAGGTCCTGCCCGTCCCAGCTCAGGTGCCCCGCGGCCGGCGGCTCGAGCCCGGCGACGGCCCGCAGCAGCGAGGACTTCCCGCACCCGGACGGCCCGAGCAGCGCGAGCACCTCGCCCCGGCCGACGTCGAGGTCCACCCCGGCCACCGCGGTGACCCCGCCGGGGTAGCGCACGACCAGGTCGCGCACCGCCAGCCCGTCCAGCGCCTCGCTCACAGCTCGCCTCCCACCGGCCCGCGGAGCCGCTCCGCGAGCGCCATCACGCCCGCGGTCAGCAGCGCCAGCACGACGCTCGCCGCGAGGGCCATCCCGTAGTTGTCCGGACCCGGCTGGCCGATGAGCCGGAAGATCACGACCGGCAGCGTCGGCCGGTCGGGGCGCGCGAGGAACGCCGTCGCCCCGAACTCCCCGAGCGAGACCGCGAACGCGAACCCGACGGCGAGCCCGACCGACCGCGCGGCCAGGGCGCCGTCCACGGACGCCAGCACCCGGCCGGGTCCCGCGCCCAGCGTCGCCGCTGCCTCGCGCAGCCGGGGGTCCACCGCGCGCAGCACCGGCAGCACGGTCCGCACGACGAGCGGCACCGCCACGACGGCCTGGGCGATCGGCACCAGCACGCCGGTGGTGCGCAGGTCCGTGGCGACGCCGAACGGGTGGCCCAGCGTCAGCAGCGCACCGAACCCGACGGTGACGGCGGAGACCCCGAGCGGCAGCATGAACACCCCGTCCAGCACGCCGACCGCCCGCCGCGCCGCGGGCCTGCGGGGGCGCCGGGACACCAGCAGCGCGACGAGGCAGCCGACCACGAGCGCCAGCACGGTCGCGTCCACGGCCACCCGCAGCGAGTTCGCGAGCGCCTCCCACACCGTGACGGTCAGCGCGTTGCGCCCGCCGGTCGTGCCCAGCGCCCGGTAGTGGTCGAGGCCCCAGCCGTCGCCGGTGCGCAGCGAGCCCGCGACGAGCGTCGCGAGCGGCAGCGCCAGCAGCACCAGCACGACGGCCGTCACGGCGGCCGGCAGGGGGTGCGGCCGCCCGCCGGGTGCGGCGGCGTCGGACACCAGCGCGAGCGCCCGGTCGCGCCGTGCGCGGGCGCGGGCGGCCACCGCGAGCGCGCCGACGACGACCACCACCTGCACGACGGACAGCACCGCCGCGGCCCGCAGGTCGAGGAACTGCGTCGTCTGGATCCAGATCTCCGTCTCGACGGTGCCGAGCTGCATGCCGCCCAGCACGAGGACGGTGCCGAACGCGGTCGCGCAGAACAGGAACACCAGCGACCCCGCGGACGTGAGGGCGGGGGTGAGCGCCGGCAGGGTCACGGTGAGGAACGCGCGGGCGGGCGAGGCGCCCAGCGACCGCGCCGCCTGCTCCGGCCGGGGGTCGAGGCGCTCCCACAGGCCGCCGACCGTCCGCACCACGACGGCGTAGTTGAAGAACACGAGCGCCGCGACGACGGCCGCGAACGTCCCGTCGAGGTGCAGGAACCCGAGCGGGCCGTTCTCGCGCAGCAGCGCCCGGAACGCGACGCCCACCACGACGGTGGGCAGCACGAACGGCACCGTCACGAACGCCCGCAGCGCGCCGCGCCCGGGGAACCGGCACCGGTGCAGGACGTACGCGCCGGGCACGCCGAGGAGCAGCGACAGCACCGTGCCGATCGCCGCCTGCGCCAGCGTCAGGCCGACGATGCGCCACGTCCGCGGGCGGCTGAACACCTCGGCGAAGCCGGTGAGGTCGAGCGCCCCGTCGGCGACGAACCCGCGGGCGACGAGCGACAGCACGGGCCAGGCGAAGAACACCCCGAGGAACGCCAGCGGCACGGCGGCGGCGAGCGTCCACGCCGCCCAGCGCGCGACGGTCCACCCGCGGGCGGGCGCGGTCGGCGCCGGGGTCCCGGGGAGCGGGCGCGCGGACGTCCCCGGCCGGCCGGAGCCGGTCGGGGACGTCCGCGTGGTGGTGGTCACGGCGTCAGCCGGTCACCAGGTCGGTCCACTCGCGGACCCACGTGTCGCGGTTCGCGGCGATGTCGTCGAGCGGCACCTCGAACGGCTGGTCGGCGAGCGGCGCCCACTGCTGCCACTCCTGCGGCAGGTCCACCGCGCTGCTGACCGGGTACATGTACATCGAGCCCGGGATGTCGGCCTGCACCGCGTCGGACAGCAGGAAGTCCACGAGCTGCCGCGCTCCCTCGGGGTTCTTCGCGCCGGCGAGGACGCCCGCGTACTCCACCTGCCGGAAGCACGTGCCCAGCATCGCGCGGGTCGTCGGCTCGGTGCCGCCCTCGGGGACGGTCTCCGGCGGGGAGGACGCGTACGACAGCGCGATCGGGCGCGGGCCGCCGGCGCCGCCGCCGGAGAAGTCCGTGTAGTACGCGTCCGACCAGCCCTCGGCCACCTGGACGCCGTTCGCGCGCAGGTCGGTCCAGTACTGCTGCCAGCCGTCCTCGCCGAACGCGCCGACGGTCGCGAGCAGGAACGCCAGGCCGGGGCTCGACGTCGCGGCGTTCGTGACGACCGTGAGGTCCCGGTACGCGGGCTGCGTGAGGTCCTCGAGCGTCGTGGGCTCCGGCACCCCCCGCGCCGCGAACCACGTGCGGTCGACGTTGAGGCACACGTCACCGAGGTCCACGGCGGTGAGCGAGTCCGTCCCGTCCGGCGCGTACCGTGCGGCGTCGGCCGCGGCGGGGGCCTGCGAGGTGTACGGCTCCAGCACGCCCTCGTCGACGGCGCGGGAGGCGAACGTGTTGTCGATGCCGTAGACCACGTCGCCGAGCGGGGCGTCCTTCGTGAGGATCAGCTGGTTCACCAGCGCCCCGCCGTCGCCCGGGGCGACCTGCGTGACGGTGAGCCCGGTGTCCTGCTCGAACTGCTCGATCAGCCCGTCGCTCAGGTGGAACGAGTCGTGCGTGACGAGCGTGACGGTGCCGCCGCCCGACTCCTCGGCGGCGGGCGTCCCGCCGGTCGCGGAGCAGGCGGTCAGGGCCAGTGCCGCCGCGACCGCGAGGGCCGCGGGGGCGAGCTGCCGGGACGTCCGGCGGCGTGCGCGCGTGCGCGCCATGGTGGTTCCTCCTCGATGTGCAACCGAGGGGGTCGCCGCGCGCCGCCGGACGCCCGCACAGGGTGCCGACGACACGAGGCGACTGAGATCCCGACTCCCTACGCCGGTGCTAACCGGATCAGGTGCGAGGGTCTGCGGTCCGTCCGCACTCTCAGCGTCGGTCGGGCGCCACCTCGCGGTGACGGTCCGGGACGCTCCCCTGTCGTTCGAGCCCGACCCTACACCGCGCCCCGCCGCCCGGTCCGCCCGCGCCCACGGCCCCCGACCACCCCGCGCCCGCCACCTCCCCGCCGCGTGTGCACACCGCGTACCCCCGCCCTGGACGGCACACTCCCCAGACGACGTGGACACCGCGTACCCCCGCCCTGGACCGCACACTCCCCAGACGACGTGGACACCGCGTACCCCGACCCAGGACCACACACCCCCCGATGTGGACACCGCGGACCCACTGCGGCGCGGCCCGAGGCCCCGCATCTCCACGCCCCGGACGGCGGCAGCACCCCGCCGCCGGCCGGGTACCCGGTGTCCACACCTCCTGGACGGTCGGATGACTCCGCACGCGGACACCGCGTCCACCCACCCACGGCCTGCGGACACCGCGTACCAGGTGTCCACACTCCCCGGACGGTCGCACGACCCCGGGCGCGGACACCGCGTCCACACCGGCCGGGGCCGGCCTGCGGCCATCGCGTACCGGGTGTCCACGGTCCCTGGGCAGTCGCATGACTCCCGGCGGGGACACCGCGTCCACACCGACCGGGACAGCCCACGGCCTGCGGACACCGCGGACCAGGTGTGCACAGTCCCAGGGCAGTCGCACGACCCCCGGCGCGGACACCGCGTCCACCCACAACCGGGCGGCGCACCGCCTGCGGACACCGGGTACCAGGTGTCCACGGTCCCTGGGCCATCGCATGACTCCGGGCGCGGACACCGTGTCCGCATCGGCCGGGGCAGCCGGTGACCTGCGGTGCGGCAGCCGCGGCGCTAGCGTGGAGGGCGGAACGCCGGCAGCCGCCGGGAGCAGCCCGCACCCCATCGCACCAGGAGGACCCGTGGCCGACGAGGAGACCCAGTCCACGCTCGCGAAGATCACCGGCCTGGTGGTGGCCGGGGCGGTGGCGTGGCTGGCCGGCAAGGCCGTGGACGCCGCCTGGAAGGCCGCGGTGGGCCACAAGCCGCCGAAGCCCGAGGACGACGCGGACGACATCCGGATCGGCGAGGTGGTCGCGGCCTCCGCCATCACCGCGGGCGCCGTGGCGCTGGCGCGGGTGTTCGCGACGCGCGGGACGAAGAAGTTCGTGCAGCGCGTCGACAAGAACCGGCGCCTCCCGCAGGCCTGACCAGGCCCGGAGGTCCCGCCGCGGCGGGGAGCGCGCCGATAGGCTCGAGCGTCCCGCTCGCCGACGATTGCGCAGGTCAGACGTGCCCTCTGGTGCCGACACGACGACCGGACCGGACCGGTCCCTCCGCACCGTCGACGACGTGCTGACGCTGCTGGACACGCTGTTCGCCGAGCAGGCGGACCGGTGGACCGACCGCGGCGGAGCGGGGTTCTGGGACCGGTTCTACGCGGACCGCGGGCGGGGCGTGCCGTTCTTCCGGTGGGCCCCGGACGAGAGCCTGGTGGCGTGGCACGCCGACGGCCGGCTGCCGCTCGGGCCGGGCACCCGGGTGCTGGAGCTCGGCTGCGGTCCCGGCCGCAACGCGGTGTGGCTCGCGCAGCAGGGCTGCACCGTCGACGCGCTCGACCTGTCCGCGGTCGCGCTGGACTGGGGACGCGAGCGCGCCGAGGAGGCGGGCGTGACCGTGCGGTTCGCGCGCGCGGACATCATCACGTGGCAGCCGCCCGCCGAGCAGTACGACCTGGTGTACGACTCCGGGTGCTTCCACCACCTGCCGCCGCACCGCCGCCTGTCGTACCGGGCGCTGCTGGAGCGCACCGTCCGGCCGGGCGGCAGGTTCGGGCTCGCGTGCTTCGCGACCGGGCACGACGGGCGCGGCGGCAGCGAGGCCGACGACGCCGACCTGTACCGCACGGGGAGCCTCGGCGGCGGGCTGGCGTACGGCGCGGACGACCTGCGGCGCGCGTTCGGCTGGCTGCGCGAGGTGGAGCTGCGCCGGATGCGGTCGGGCGACCCGCAGACCTTCGGCGAGGACTTCCTCTGGGCGGCGCTGTTCCGGCGCTGACCGCCGTCAGTCGTCGCGGGCGTCCTGCTCGGCCCGCGCGCGCTCCTGCGCCTCCGTGAGCTCGTCCACCACCAGCAGGTCCTGCCGGACCTTGCCCGTCCGGTAGCCCGCCCGGCCGACGAGGTGCGCGGCCACCGGCGCGGTCAGCATCTGGAACAGCGCGACCAGCACCAGCGCCCAGACCGCCGCACCGGAGCGCAGCCGCAGGGACAGGCCGATCAGCACGAGCACCAGCCCGAGCACCTGCGGCTTCGTGCCGGCGTGCATGCGGGACAGCAGATCCGGGAAGCGCAGCACGCCCACGCCGGCGGCGAGCGCGAGCAGCGCACCGCCCACGAAGCAGACCGCGGCGGCGACGTCGGCGACGGTGTCCCAGCTCATCGGGTCCCCTCCTCGTGGTCGGCGGGCTCGGCAGGCTGGGCGGGCTCGGCGGGATCGGGGGGATCGGCGGGCTCCGCCGGGACGGGGGCCGCGGCGGCCTCCTCGACGGCGAGCGCCTCCGCCTCCCGGGCGCGCCGGGCCTTGCGCCGCGCCTCGGCCTCCTCCTCGGCCCGGATGCGCTCGGCCTCCTCCTGGGCGATCTCCTCGCGGGACCGCACGCGGCCCTCGCCGGCGGGCTCCACCGACGCGAACCGGGAGATCGTCACCGAGCCCACGAAGCCCACCAGGGACAGCACGACGAGGATCGGCACGACGTCGGTGCGCCGGTCCACCGACCCGTACAGCGCCACGGCGGCGACGAGCACGGTCACGATGATGTCGAGGGCCACGGTGCGGTCGAGCATCGACGGCCCCCGCTCGGCGCGGATCAGCGCCAGCGCACCGCCGACGGCGAGCAGCACGGCGCACAGCACCACGACGACGATCACGCGGCCACCTCCCGTCGGCGGGAGCGGCGCGGGCGCGGGTCGAGCCCGGCCTCCCGCAGCTCGTCGTCGGAGGCGAACGCGCGCAGCACCCGCTCCTCCTGGGCGAGCACCGCCTGCCGGGCGGCCTCGACGCCCCCGGACTGCTCGACGTCCAGCACGTGCAGGTACAGCACGCCGGTCAGCCGGTGCGCCTCCACGACGAGCGACCCGGGGACGAGCGAGCAGAGCTCGGCGGTCATGGTCAGGTACAGGTCGGAGTGGTTGCGCAGCTGCACGCCGATGACCGCCCCGTGCGGGGTGTGCCGCGGCCGCAGGGCCACCCAGGACACCTCGATCGACGCGCGCACCAGGTCCCAGGCGAACCGCGTGACGAGCACGACGAGCCCCCAGGGGTGCAGCCGGCCGTGGAAGTCGATCGGCGTCATGCGCAGCAGGCCGGTCACGGCGACCGCGACGACCGCCCCGGCCAGCAGGTTCCCGAGCGACAGGTCGCCCCACAGCAGCACCCACACGACGACCAGCCAGATCATCGTGGGCCACTGCGCGGCGAGCCGCCGCCGGCGCGGGTGCAGGCTCATCCGCCGGCCTCCGCCCGGGCGACGTCGGCGGACTCGCCCTCACCGCGGCCGCCCTCGGGCAGGACCGCCTGCACGTACGACGACCGGTCCTGCAGGGCCGCGGCGGCCCGCTCCGCGTAGCCGTACAGCGGGCCGGCGGCGACCGTCAGCGCCAGGCCGAGCACCACGAGCGCGGCCGCCGAGCCCACCATGCCCACGGGCAGGTGCGTGTCCGGCAGCGGCTCGGGCGGCGTCTGCCAGAACGCCTTGTTCCAGGCCTTGATCAGCGCGTACAGGGTGAGCAGCGAGGTCAGGACGCCGCCGACCACGAGCGTCAGCGCCAGCGGCGTGCCGTCCTGCACCCCGGCCTGCATGAGCCCGACCTTGCCGAGGAACCCGGACAGCGGCGGGATGCCGGCGAGGTTCATCGCCGGGATGAAGAACAGCACGGCCAGCAGCGGCGCGATCTTCGCGAGGCCGCCCAGGGACTCCAGGGACGTGCTGCCGCCGCGGCGCTCGATCAGGCCCGCGACGAGGAACAGGCCGGTCTGCACGGTGATGTGGTGCGCGACGTAGTAGATGGCGGCGGCCCAGCCGGTCTCGGACGCCAGCGCGATGCCGAAGATCATGTAGCCGATGTGGCTGACGAGCGTGAAGGACAGCAGGCGCTTGATGTCGTCCTGCGCCACGGCGCCGAGGATGCCCACGACCATCGTGGCGAGCGCGGCCCACATGAGGACGTCGTCCATGCGCCCCTCGGGGAACAGCAGCGACTGC
Organism: Actinomycetes bacterium; assembly: GCA_023388235.1. Taxonomy (GTDB): domain Bacteria; phylum Actinomycetota; class Actinomycetes; order Actinomycetales; family Cellulomonadaceae; genus Cellulomonas. The sequence goes on from JAEWGQ010000337.1 coordinate 11,100, forward strand.
GTCCGGATGATCGCGTACACGCCGACCTTGGTGAGCAGGCCCGCGAACACCGCCGTGACGGGCGCGGGCGCCGTCGGGTAGGAGTCCGGCAGCCACGCGGACAGGGGGAACACGGCGGCCTTGATCGCGAACGCCAGCAGCAGCAGCACCTGCAGCAGCAGCCGGACGTCGGGGTCGATCTCGGGCAGGCGCTCGGCGAGCTGCGCGAGGTTCACGGTGCCGGTCGCGGCGTACGTCAGGGCGATCGCCACGAGGAACAGCAGGGACGACAGCAGCGCCACGACCACGTAGATGCTGCCGGCGCGGATGCGCTCGCCGGTCCCGCCGAGGGTGAGCAGCACGTACGAGGCCGCGAGCAGGATCTCGAAGCCGACGTAGATGTTGAACAGGTCGCCGGACAGGAACGCGTTCGCGACGCCCGCCGCGAGGATCAGGTAGGTCGGGTGGTAGATCGACACGGGGGCGGCCTCGTCCCCGTCGGCCTCACCCTGCGCCAGCGAGTACAGCTGGACGCACAAGGTGACCGCGGCGGACACGGTGAGCATCAGCGCCGAGAGGCGGTCGGCCACCAGGTCGATGCCCACCGGCGCGGCCCAGCCGCCCACGTCCACCACGAGCGGCCCGTCGTCGGCGAGCACCAGCAGCGTCGCGGCGACGGTCAGCACGATCGCGAGCGCGACGACGCTGATGATCCGCTGCACCCGCGGCCGCCGGTACAGCGCCAGGGCGAGGCCCGCGCCGAACAGCGGGACGACGACGGGCAGCGGGACCAGCCAGGAGAAGTCGCTCACCGGCCCTCCTCGTCCCCGGTCGTGCCCGGCCCGGCACCGCGCGGGGCGGCGGCCGGCGCGGGGACGGGGCCGCCCTCGTCGGTCTCGTCGCGGGTCTCGGCGGCCTCCTCGTCCAGGGAGGTCGACGTGTCCTCGGTGTCGGCGTCCTCGAACGCCCGCTCGTCGCGCGCGGCGAGCCGGGCGATGCGGCGGTCCTCGACGTCGTCCTGCACCTCGTCGTGCCGGTGCAGCTGCCAGGACCGGTAGGCCATCGCCAGCAGGAACGCGGTCATGCCGAGCGTGATGACGATGGCGGTCAGCACCATCGCCTGCGGCAGCGGGTCGCTCATCCGGCCCTCGGGCGCCTGGCCGATGAGGGGCGGTCGCCCGGCGGCGCCGCCGGCGACGAGGAACAGCAGGTTCACGCCGTTGCCGATGAGGATCACCCCGAGCAGCACCCGGGACAGGCTGCGTTCGAGCAGCAGGTACACCCCGGCGGTGACCAGCACGACGATCACGCCGACGAGGACGAGGTTCGGGCTCATGTCGATCATCGGGGTCCTCCCTCGCCGGGCGGGTGCGGGAGCAGCCCGATCGCGGCGGCGTCCACGCGCACCTGCTCCCCGGGCTCGGCGTCCCCGCCGACGGCGTCGAGCTCGCCGTCCGCCTCGGCCTGCCGGTCGATCTCGGCGCCGAGGCTGCGCAGGATGTCGAGCACCAGCCCGACGACCACCAGGTACACGCCGACGTCGAAGAACAGCGAGGTCACCAGGTGCAGGTCCCCGACGACGGGGATCGAGACGTCGATGATCCAGGACTGCAGCACGGAGCCGCCGAAGATGAGCGCGCCGAGCCCGACGCCGGCGGACAGGAACAGCCCGCTGCCGAGCAGCAGACCGGGCTGCACCGGGGCGGCCTCGCCGAGCTCGTACCGGCCGCCGGCCAGGTACCGGACGATCAGCGCGATGCCGGTGACGAGGCCCGCGGCGAACCCGCCGCCGGGGGCGTTGTGCCCGGAGAACAGCAGGAACAGCGAGTAGACGATCATCGTGTGGAACAGCAGGCGGACGACGACCTCGAACACCACGGACCGGCGGCGCGGGGCGAGCGTGCGCCCGGCGCGCAGCCACTCGCGGGAGCGGTAGGACGGGCGCTCGTCGACGGGCCGCCGCACGGGGGCCAGCGGGTCGTCGCCGCCGCCCCAGACCTGCCGGGACTCGGGGGCGTCCCCGGCCCGGAAGATCGCGCCGGAGCGCTTGCGGAGGAACACCAGCGAGGCGACGCCGGTCGCGGCGACCAGCAGCACGGAGATCTCGCCCATCGTGTCCCAGGCGCGGATGTCGACGAGCGTGACGTTGACGATGTTCTTGCCGCCGCCGTAGGAGTACGCCTCCTCCGCGAAGTCCACGGAGACCGGCTCGTGCACGCGCGCGCCCGGGACGACCAGCGCGAGGCCGCCGACGGTGAGGCCGAACGCCAGGCCGATGCCGAGGCGCACCCAGCGGGACCCGACGAGCGGCCGGTCGGAGAAGTACGGGGGCAGGCGGCGCATGACCAGCACGAACACCACGAGGGTCACGGTCTCGACGAGCACCTGCGTGAGGGCCAGGTCGGGCGCGCCGTGCAGCAGGAACAGCGCGGCGACCCCGTAGCCGGAGACGCCGAGCAGGATGACGGCCTTGAGGCGCCGCCGGGCGCGGGCGACCAGCATGGCGGCGACCACGACGAACGCCCCGACCACGGCCTGCGCGGGCCGGTCCCAGGTGCGGGTGGTGCCGGGCAGCTCGTTCCAGGCGATCAGCGGGACGCCGACGGTGACGACGAACACGACGAGGATGCCGCCGAGGTACACCGGCAGGGAGCCGCGCTGGGTGAGCGCCGTGACGTCCGCCGCCACGTCGTCGAGCCGGCGCATGAACCGGCGGTACACCCGGTCGGCCTCGGGGACGCGCGGCATCGCCGCCTGCGCGGCCTCGACGGGACCGCGGGCGACGAACAGCAGCACGCCGGCGAGCAGCACCGCGGCCGTGATCGCGAGCGTCGGGGTGAACCCGCCCCAGAGCAGCAGGTGGCCGGGCTCGCCGGCGGGGTACGCGTCGGCCTGCCGCTCGAGCAGGTCCTCGCCCAGCCCGGGCAGCAGCGCGACGGCGAGGCCGAGGACGGCGAGCAGCATCGCGGGCCAGACGAGCAGCAGCGACGGGCGCCCGACCGGGGCGGGGACGGCGCGCTCGTCGTCGGGGTGCCCCGACTGGTCGGCAGGTTCCCGCGCGTCCTTGGTCCCGTCGCGCGCGTCGCGGGCGGCGGCCAGGGCGCGCACGGCCGCGGGGGACAGCACGGGCTTGGTCGCGAACGCCCCCCACCACAGCCGCAGGCCGTACGCGACGGTCAGCGCGGAGCCTACGGCGACGGCCACGAGCACCACGACGCCCAGGGGGTCCGCGTCGTGCCCGAGGGCCTCGAGCGCGGCCTCCTTCGCGACGTACCCCGCGAACGGGGGCGCGCCGATCATCGACAGGGTGGCGAGCCCGCCCGCGAGCGCGGTGAGCGGCAGCGCCCGCCCGACGCCCGACAGCCGGCGCAGGTCGCGGGTGCCGGTGGCGGCGTCGACCACGCCGACGACGAGGAACAGCGCCGCCTTGAACAGCGCGTGCGCCCCGACCATCGCGAGGCCGGCGAGCGCGGTGGCCTTCGTGCCGTAGCCGAGCAGCAGGACGATGAGGCCGAGCTGGCTGACCGTGCCGAACGCGAGCACCAGCTTGAGGTCGTGCTGGCGCAGCGCGCGGTACCCGCCGAGCAGCAGGGTGCCGCAGCCGAGCACGACGACGAGCCAGCGCCAGGCGGCGAGGTCCGAGTAGGCGGGCGCGAACCGGGCGACCAGGTACACGCCGGCCTTCACCATCGCCGCGGCGTGCAGGTACGCGCTGACCGGCGTGGGGGCGGCCATCGCCGCGGGCAGCCAGAAGTGCAGCGGGATCAGCGCGGACTTGCTCGCGGCGCCGACGAGCAGGCAGACCACGGCGGCGGTGACCATCGGCCCGTGCGGCGGGTCGGCGAGGGTCTCGGACAGCCGGTACGTGCCCGCGGCCTCGCCGAGCAGGACCACCCCGACGAGCATCGTCAGGCCGCCCGCGGTGGTGACGACGATCGCCTGCATGGCCGCCCGCCGGCTGGCCTTGCGCTCGTGGTAGTGGCCGATGAGCAGGTAGGAGAAGACGGTCGTCAGCTCCCAGAACACGAACAGCAGCAGGGTGTCGTCGGCCGTGACGAGACCGAGCATCGTCCCGGCGAACGCCACGAGCACGCCGCTGAACCGGCCGAGCCCGCTGGCGTGCTCCTTGAAGTAGGCCGAGCAGTACACGAGCACGACGGCCCCGACGCCGCCGACCAGCAGCGTCATCAGCCAGGACAGCGTGTCGAGGCGGAACGCGAGGTCCAGCCCGAGCCCGGGGATCCACGCGACGGTCTGCGCCGGGCCGTCGCCGTCGAGCACCCGCCCGGTGAGCGACAGCGCCCACACGGTCGCGGACGCGGGCGCCAGCGCCAGCACCCAGAACGCCCGCCGGCCGATCCACCGGACGAGCGCAGGCGCGACGAGGGCGGCGACGAGGTGCACCGCGAGGAGCTGCAGCACGTCCGCTCCGTCCTGTCGTGGGCGGGTGGTCGGTCGGTCGGTGCGCCGGCGGGCCCGGACCCCCGGGCGGGGGCCTGCGGACGGCGGGCCGGCGGTCGTGTGGTGTTGTCGACGGGCAGGTACAGGGACGCACGGCGACGCGGAGCGCGCAAGGGCGCCGACGCCGACCGAGGTCGAGGGATTGCCAGCACTCTATCAAGCGCTCCCCACGGCCCGCCCCGGGTGTGCACGACGCCACAGCCGCCCGCCGGTCCCCGGGTGGCCGGGCGGGCCGCGCCGGGCGGCTAGCGTGGGCGGGTGGACGCGCTCCGGGTTGCCTGCCTCGTCGTGGTGCTGGTGGCCACCGTCGTCGGCGTGGCGGTGTTCGCCCGCGGCGCCGTCCGGCTGACCCGCACGATCCGCACCGGCCGCCCGGCCCCGGGCCGGCTGCGCCCCGTCGGGCGGCGCACCTGGCTGGTCGTGCGCGAGATGGTCGGCCACGGCCGGTTCCAGCACACGCCGGTGGTCCGGGTCGCGCACTGGTCCGTGATGGTGTCGTTCCCCGTCCTGTTCCTCACCCTCGTCAGCGGCTACGTGCAGGTGGTGCGCCCCGCGTTCGTGCTGCCCGGCCTCGGGTCGCTGGTGCCGTGGGCGTGGCTGACCGAGGGCATCGCGTGGCTGTCGCTCGCCGGGATCCTCGCGCTGGTCGCGGTCCGCGTGCGCAGCACCCCGCGGGACGTCCCGCCCACGCCGGCCCGGGCGATCGCGGCCGCCGGGGCGGGCGTCGGCGACGGGAGCGGGCCCGCGCCCACCGAGCCGGCCCGCCGGTCCCGGTTCTTCGGCTCGCACACCGGGCAGGCGGCCGTCGTCGAGGCGACGGTGCTGCTGGTCGTGCTGGCGGTGCTGCTGCTGCGCGGGCTGGAGCACGAGCTCGCGGTGCGCGACGGGTCGGCGTCGGCGTGGCTGTTCCCGACCACGGCGTGGATCGGCGACCTGTGGTCCGGGGCGTCGACCGGGGCGCTGGAGTCGGCGGTCGTGCTGTGCGCGACCGTGAAGATCCTCGTGTCGATGGCCTGGTTCGTGGTCGTCGGGCTGCAGCCCACGATGGGCGTCGCGTGGCACCGGTTCCTCGCGGTCGTGAACGTCTACGCCCAGCGCTCCCCCGCGGGCGACGTCGCCCTGGGCCCCCTGGAGCCGGTGCGCGTCGGCGACCGCGAGCTCGACGTCGCGGCGCTGGAGGACCTGCCCGAGGACGCGCGCCTGGGCGTGCGGGCCGTCGAGGACCTCACGTGGAAGCAGCTGCTCGACGTCACGACCTGCACCGAGTGCGGCCGCTGCCAGGACCAGTGCCCGGCGTGGGCGACGGGCAAGCCGCTGTCCCCCAAGCTCGTCACGCTCGCGCTGCGGGACCACGCGGCGGCGACCGCCCCGTACCTGCGCGCCGCGCGGGCCGGCGAGGACGTCCCGGCCGGGCACGTCGACGTCGACCTCGTGGCCTCCGGCGTCGTCGACGCGGACGCGCTGTGGGCGTGCACGACGTGCGGCGCGTGCGTCCAGCAGTGCCCGGTCGACATCGAGCACGTCGACACGATCGTGGACATCCGCCGCTACCAGACGCTCATGGAGTCGGCGTTCCCGGCCGAGCTGGGCGGCACGTTCACCAAGCTCGAGCGCCGCGGCAACCCGTGGGGCCTGCCCGCGCGCCAGCGCCTCGACTGGGCGAAGGACCTGCCGTTCGACGTGCCCGTGGTCGGCGCGGACGTCGCGTCGGCCGCCGAGGTCGACTACCTGTTCTGGGTCGGCTGCGCCGGGGCGTACGAGGAGAAGGCCCGCCGGACGACGCGCGCCGTCGCGGAGCTGCTGCACGCGGCCGGGGTGTCGTTCGCCGTGCTCGGCGACGGCGAGGGCTGCACGGGCGACCCCGCGCGCCGCGCCGGCAACGAGGTGCTGTACCAGATGCTCGCGTCCGCGAACGTCGAGACGCTGGCCGCGGCCGGCGCGCGGGCCGTGGTGGTCACGTGCGCCCACTGCTTCAACACGCTGTCCCGCGAGTACCCGCAGCTCGGGGGCCGGTACGACGTCGTGCACCACACCGAGCTGCTCAACCGGCTGGTCGCCGAGGGCCGGCTGACCCCGGTGGAGCCCGCCGGTGCCCCGCAGCGCGTCACGTACCACGACCCCTGCTACCTCGGCCGGCACAACGAGGTGTACGAGCCCCCGCGGGAGCTGCTCGCCGCCCTGCCCGGCGTCGAGGCCGTCGAGATGCCCCGCACCCGCGAGCGGTCGTTCTGCTGCGGCGCCGGCGGCGCACGGATGTGGATGGAGGAGTCCATCGGCACCCGCATCGGGACCGCCCGCGCCGCCGAGGCCGTGGCGACCGGCGCCGGGGTCGTCGCGACGGCCTGCCCCTACTGCACGGTGATGCTGACCGACGGCGTGGCGGCGGCGGCCCCGGCGGCGGACGTCGACCGGTCGGCCGTGGGCGTCCCCGAGGTCACGGACATCGCGCTGCTGCTCCTGGACCGCGTCCGCCGGTAGCCCGCCGCGCGGCGGGGTGCCGGGGTGCCGGGGCGGGAGGTGCCGGGCCCCCGCGCGGCAGGGGCGTCAGGCCGTGGCCCGGCGCAGGGTCACGAACGAGACCACCGCGGCCGCCACGGCGACCACGGCGCCGACCGCCGCGACGTGCTGCGTCCCGGCGTCGAACGCGAGCCGCGCCGAGCCGAGCAGCGCGTCCGCGACGCCCTGGTCCAGCCCCTCGGCGGCCTGCACGGCGCCGCCGAGGGTCTCGCCCGCCGCGTGCACGCGGTCCGCCGGCACCCCGTCGGGGACGACGACGCGCGCCCGGTACGTCGCGTTCAGCACCGACCCGAGCAGGGCGACGCCCAGGGTCGTGCCGAGCTCGTACGCCGTCTCGGAGATCGCCGAGGCGGCACCGGCCTTCTCCGGCGGGACGGCGGTCGTGATCTGGTCGTTCGTCAGGGTCTCCGCCAGCCCGACGCCGACGCCCATGACGACGAACGTCACCGCGACGGTCGTGGCGGTCGGCACGTCGCCGACCAGCGTCAGCACGCCGTACCCGGCGGCGGCGAGCAGGAACGACGACCCGATGAGCACCCCCGGCCGGACGTAGCGCACCAGCCGCACCGCGAGCAGCCCGGCGACCACGGAGGCCGCGAGCCCGGGCACCAGCACGAGGCCGGCGTCCAGGGGGCTCAGGCCGGCGACGAGCTGCAGGAACTGCGACACGACGACGAGCAGCCCGGAGAACCCGAGGACCGACAGCAGGTTGGCGGCCACCGCGCCGGAGAACGTGGGCCGGGTGAACAGCCGCACGTCGAGCATCGGGGACGCGAGCCGGCGCTGCCGCCGGACGAACGCCGTGCCCGCGGCGAGGCCGACGAGCACGCCGGCGACGGTGCTGCCGGTGACGCCGTGCTCGCCGACGGAGATGATCGCGTGCACCAGCGGCAGCATCGTCGCGAGGGACAGCCCGATCGACCACGGGTCCACGGGCCCGGGCGCGGGGTCGCGCGACTCGGGCACGAGCAGCAGGGCGAGCGGCAGCAGGACGACCAGCACCGGCACGTTCAGCAGGAAGACGGACCCCCACCAGAAGTGCGTGAGCAGCGCCCCGCCGACGACCGGGCCGAGCGCGGCACCGCCGGCGAACCCGGCGGCCCAGATCGCGATGGCGAGCCGCCGCTGCGCGCGGTCGAGGAACACGTTCCGGATCAGCGACAGCGTCGAGGGCATGAGGGTCGCCCCGAACACGCCGAGCAGCGCCCGCGCGGCGATGAGCTGCCCGGGGCTGGTCGCCCACGCCGCGAGCAGCGACACCGCGGCGAACCCGGTCGCGCCGACGAGCAGCAGCCGGCGGCGGCCGATGCGGTCGCCGAGGCTGCCCATCGCCACCAGGAGGCCCGCGAGCATCAGCGGGTACGCGTCGACGATCCACAGCAGCTCCGTGCCGGACGCGCCGAGCGCGGCGGTGATCGACGGCAGCGCGAACGACAGCACGGTGTTGTCGACCGAGATGAGCAGCACCGGGAGCATCAGCACGGCGAGCACCGCCCAGGGGCGGACGGGCCGGCCGCGGTGCTGCAGCGCGAGCGTCGTGGCGGGACGGGTGCGACCGGTGGCGACCGGCGTGGACATGACGGGACCTCGTTCGTGGGGAGGGGGACGACGGCAACTGTACCGTCTGGACGGTATAGCGTCACGGCCACTACGGTCATTCCCGTGACCGCCACCCGGGACCGGCTGCTCGACGCGTTCGAGGGCCTGCTGATCGCGCACGGCCCCCGCGCCGCCACGCTGGACGCCGTCGCCGCCGCCGCGCAGGTGTCCAAGGGCGGGCTGCTCTACCACTTCCCCAGCAAGGCGGCCCTCGCCCGGGCGCAGCGGGAGCGGCTCGCCGCGCTCGGGGCCGCCGACGTCGCCGCGATGCGCGCCGCCCCGGAGGGCGCCGCCGAGTTCTACCTGCGCACCTCGATGTCGTCCGGCGGCCCGCTCGACCGCGCCCTCGTCGCGGCGGTCCGGCTCACCGAGGACTCCGGCGACGACGCCACCGCCGTGCTCGACGAGCTGCGCGCCGCCTGGTACCAGGCCCTGCTCGAGGAGCTCGGCGACCCGGCGCTCGCCCACGTCGTGCAGCTGGTCGGCGACGGGATGTACTACAACGCCGTCACCGGCACCCGGGACGACAGCGCGCTGGACGACGCCCGCGCTGTGCTCGCCCGGCTCCGGCGCGGCTGACAGGGGCCGCCGGGGGGCCGTCGGGCGGGTCGTCCCGCGGGCCGGCGGGCCGGCGGGCGGACCGGCGGGCGGCGGCGCTCAGGCCACCAGCGCGCCGGACCGCAGCTCGACCACCCGGTCGGCGCGCTCCGCGATCAGCGGGTCGTGCGTGGTGACCACCGCCGCGACGCCCCGCTCGTGCACCAGCCCCGCCAGCAGCTCCAGCATCGCCGTGGCGTTCTCGCTGTCGAGCTGCCCGGTCGGCTCGTCCGCCAGCAGCACCGACGGCCGCGCGACGAGCGCCCGCGCGATCGCGACGCGCTGCTGCTGCCCGCCCGACAGCTCGCCCGGCCGCTGGCGCGTGTGCTGCCCGAGCCCGACGGCCGCGAGCGCCGCCGCCACCCGCTCCTCGCGCTCGGCGGGCTCGACGCGCAGCAGCCGCAGCGGCACCTCGACGTTCTCCGCCGCCGACAGCACGGGGATCAGCCCGAACGACTGGAACACGTACGCGATCCGCTCGCGGCGCAGCCGCAGCAGGTCGTCCTCCGGCAGCGCGGTGAGCTCGGCGTCCCCGAGGTGCACCTGCCCGGACGTCGGGCGCTCCAGGCCGCCCAGCGCGTGCAGCAGGGTGGACTTGCCGGACCCGGACCGGCCCCGCACCACGAGCAGCTCGCCCGGCGCGACCGCCAGGTCCACGCCGCGCAGGGCGTGCACGGCGGTGCCGCCCGCGCCGTAGGTCCGGGTCAGCGCGGTCGCGCGCAGGGTGGCGGTCACGGGCGGTCCTCCGGGGCGTGGTCGTCGCGGGCATCGCGCGGGTCGCGGGCGTCGCGCGGGCCGCCGGTCGCGTGCGGCCACACGCGCACGTGGTCGGGCTCGAGGCCCAGGCGCACGCGGTCGCGCAGGTCGAGCCGCTCGACGAACTCGCGCGGCAGCTGCAGCCGGCCGACCCGGTCGATCACGGCGAACTCCTCGGCGAGCAGCACGTCCCGCCCGTGCTCGTCCACCGCGGCCCGGCGCAGGGTCTCGGTCGCGGTGCGCCCGTCGCGGATCGCGACCGTGCGGCGCACGTGCTCGGACACCAGCGGGTCGTGCGTGACGATCAGGGTGGTGACGCCGAGCGTCTCGTTGACGTGCCGCATCGCCTCCAGCACGTCGGCGGACGTCGCCTCGTCGAGCTCGCCGGTGGGCTCGTCCGCGAGCAGCACGCGCGGCGCCGAGGCCACGGCGGTCGCGATGGCGACCCGCTGCTGCTCGCCGCCGGACATCTGCGCCGGCAGGCGGTCCCGGCAGGACGCGACGCCCATGACGTCCAGCAGCTCCTCCGCCCGCGCGGTGCGGGCCGCGGGCCGTCCCGTCCGCGCGACGACCAGCGGCAGCGCGACGTTCTCGGCGGCCGTCAGGTACGGCAGCAGGTTGCGCGCGGTCTGCTGCCACACGAACCCGACGACGTCGCGGCGGTAGGCGCGCCGGGCGCGGGCGCCCATCGTCGTCAGGTCGGCGCCGGCCACCCGGGCCGTGCCCGCCGTCGGCCGGTCGAGGCCCGACAGGATGGTCAGCAGCGTGGACTTGCCGGACCCGGAGGCGCCGACCAGCGCGACCAGGTCACCGGCGTCGACGCGCAGGTTCAGCCCCTGGAGCGCCTGCACCTCCACGCCCTCCGTGGTGAAGATGCGCACCACGTCCTCGCACAGGATGTCCGGCTCGGTCACCGTCATGCTCCCTCCCGCAGCACCTCGACCGCGGCGACCCGGCGGGCGGCCGCGACCGCCACCGCCAGCGCCACCGCGCACACCACCAGCCCGGCCCCGGCGACCGCCGCGACCGTCGCGGGGTCCACGACCGGCTCGGCCCGGTCGGCCGCCCCGGTGAACAGCCGCAGGTCCGCGACCCCCAGCACCAGCCGCGGCAGCACGGCCGCGACCAGCAGCCCGCCGAGGGCGGACACGACCACCGGCCCGGCCACCTCCACGGCCACCAGCCCCCGGCCCACGGACGCGGGAGCGCCGAGCGTGCGCAGCAGCGCCGTCGTCCGCCCGCGCGCGGGGGCGCCGGTGAGCAGCAGCAGCGCGAGCACGCCGGCGCACAGCAGCGCGCTCAGGCCCGTCACGACGAGCAGCGCCGTCCGCGTGCCGGTCACCAGCACGGACCGGTCCAGGGCGGCGCGCGCCGCCGCGACCGTGTGCACGCCGAGGTCGTCGTCCAGGGCCGTCGTCAGCGCGGCGGCCACCCGCTCGGGGTCCGCCCCCGGCTCGACCCGCACCAGCAGCCGGTCCAGCACGGGCTCCTGGCCGGTGCGAGCCGCCCACGCGGCGCGGTCCAGCAGGATCCAGCTCTGCCCGCTCACCACGCCCGGCACCTCGACCCGCGCGTCGGCGGGGGCGAGCTCCACCCGCTCCCGGTCGGCGCCCACGAGCAGGGTGACCGGCTGGTCCGGCTCCCGGTCGAGACCCGCCGCGAGCACCGCGGGGAGCGCGTCCGCGGACCCCGCCGGCGCGGGCAGCGCCGGCAGCCCGGGCACGCCCGGCAGCCCGGCCTGGACCTCCGCGAGCGCGGCGGCGTCCACCACCACCACGGCCGCCGTGTCCGACGTCCGGCCGATCTCGAGCGTCCGGCGGCCCGCGTCCCCCACGGCGGCGACCGCGGCCACGCCGTCCACCGCGCGGGCGTCGGCCACCTGCTGCTCGGTCAGCCCCCCGCCGGACGGGGTCCGCACCGTCAGGTCCAGCCGGACGTCCGCGCCCGTGCTCCGCACCGCGCTGCGCTCGGAGCCCGCGGCGACCGTGGACAGGGTGACGGCGGACAGGCCCACGGTCGACACCCCGAGCACCAGGGCGACCACGGGCACCAGGCCGGCGGCCGGCGACCGTGCGGCCTGGGCGGCCCCGAGGAACCCGGCGGCACCGGGGCGGCGTCGCACCGCACCGAGCAGCGCCCGCACCGGCCACGGGTACAGCCGCAGCACCAGGACCGCCGCCGCCAGGCCGAGCACCAGCGGGAGGGCCGAGACCAGGGGGTCGGTGCCCCCGGACGCGCCCGCGAGGCCGCGCTGCCGGGTGACCGCGACGGACGCGACGGCCGCGAGCACGACCAGCAGCTCGGCGACCCAGCGCCACCGCCACGCGCGCGACCCCAGGTCGGCGCGGCCGGCCCGCGCGGGCACCCGCCCGGCCGCGACGGCGAGCAGCACCGCGGGCGCCAGCAC
>JAEWGQ010000339.1 GCA_023388235.1 Actinomycetes bacterium
CGGCGACCCCGGGCAGCCCGGTCACGGCGCGCGCCGCGGCGACGAGCTCGCGGGTGTACGCGGCCTCGCCCCCGGCGAGCGCGGCGGCGACGGGCGTGTGCTCGACGACCCGCCCGTCCCGCATGACCACGAGGTCGCGGGCGACGCGGGCGACCACGGGCAGGTCGTGCGAGATGAGCACGAGGGCGACGCCGGTCCGGTCGACCAGGTCGTCCAGCAGGTCGAGCACCTCGGCCTGCACGGTGACGTCGAGCGCCGTGGTGGGCTCGTCCGCCAGCAGCACGCGCGGCTCGCAGGCGAGCGCCATCGCGAGCGCGACGCGCTGCCGCTGCCCGCCCGACAGCTGCCACGGGTAGGACCCGAGGATCCGCTCGGTGTCGTCGAGCCGCACGAGCCGCGCGAGCCGGGCCGCCTCCGCGCGTGCCGCCGCGCCGCGCAGCCCGCGGTGCAGCCGGAGCGGGCCCGTGATCTGGCGGCCGACGGTCATCAGCGGGTCGAGCGCGGTGAGCGGCTCCTGGAACACCATCGCCACCTGACCGCCGCGGACGCGCGCGAGGCGCCGGGGCGGGGCGGTGAGCAGGTCCTCGCCGTCGAGCAGCACGCGGCCGGTCGCCCGCATCCCGTCGGGCAGCAGGCCGAGCACGGCCAGCGCGGTCATCGACTTGCCCGACCCGGACTCGCCGACGACGCCGAGGCGGCCGCCGGCGTCGAGCGCCCAGGACACCCCGTCGAGCAGCCGGCGCCCGGTGGACGTGGTGACGGTGAGGTCCTCGACGGACAGCAGCGCGCTCACCGGTCACCGCGCAGGTTCGGGTCGGTGCGCTCGCGCACGCCGTCGCCGAGCAGGTTCAGGCCCAGCACGGTGACGACGATCGCGAGGCCGGGCAGGATCGCGCCCCACGGCTGCACGAGCATCGTGGACTGCGCCTCGTGCAGCAGCCGGCCCCAGGACGCGTTCGGGGGCGGGGCGCCGAGCCCGAGGTAGGACAGGGACGCCTCGGCGAGCACGGCGCCGCCGCCGAGCAGCATGAGCTGCACCAGCAGGGTGGGCCAGACGTTCGGCAGGACGTGCCGCGTGATCGTGCCCCACCAGCCCGTCCCGGCGGCGTGCGCGGCGGTGACGTAGTCCTCCCGCAGCACGCGCGCCACGGTGACCCGGGTGACCCGCGCGATGACGGCGGACCCGGAGATCCCGATGGCCGCGACGGCGGAGGACAGCGACGCCCCGCGCACCGTGACGATGAGCATGGCGAGCAGCAGGGTCGGGAACGCGATCATCAGGTCGACGGCCGACAGCAGGGTGACGTCCACCCAGCGCCGGGTCGCGCCGGCGAGCACGCCGATGGTCACGCCCAGCACCCCGGCCACGAGCATCGAGGCGACGGCGACGACCAGGGCGTTGCCGGCGCCGGTCATCAGCTGGCTGAGCAGGTCGCGGCCCAGGCGGTCGGTGCCGCCCCAGTGCGCGGCGCTCGGGCCGGCGAGGCGCTCCCCGGTGCCGGTGTCGTCCAGCGCGTACGGGGTCCACACCCGGGACACCAGCCCGACGACGGCGACGGACCCGACGAGGACGGCGCCGGCGACGAGGGACGGCGGCAGCCGCCGCGCGCGGGCCCGGGCGGCGCCGGTGGGGCCGGTGGCGGGACCGGCGGGCGGGAGCGCCGCGGTGGTCGCGGTGGCGAGCCCGCTCACGCCGCCACCTCCCGTGCCAGGCGCAGCCGCGGGTCGATCGCGCGCTGCCCGAGGTCGACGACGGCGTTGGTCACCAGCACCACGGCGGTGAGCAGCAGCACCAGCGCCTGCACCACGGGCAGGTCGCGCGACGTCACGGAGTCCAGCAGCAGCGTGCCCAGCCCGGGCAGCGCGAACACGTTCTCGATCACGACCGCCCCGAGCAGGGACGTCGCGAGCTCGATGCCGAGGATCGCCACCACGGGGACGGCCGCGTTCCGCAGCCCGTGCCGCGCGAGCGCGCGCCACCGGCCGTAGCCGAGCGCGCGGGCGGTCCGCAGGTGGTCCTGGTCGAGCACGTCGAGCGTCGCCGACCGGACGTACCGGACCATGACCGCCGACATCGCGGTCGCGACGGTGACCACCGGCAGCACGAGCGCGCGCACCGCGGCGACCGGGTCCGCCCAGCCGGTGCGCGGGAACCCGCCGGCCGGCAGCACCCCGAGCCGCAGCGCGAACACCAGCGCCAGCAGCACGCCCACCCAGAACACCGGGACGGCCACGCCGAGCTGGGACACCGCCGACACCGCCACCCCGACCGGCCCGCGCCGGTGCACCGCGGCGAGCACGCCGAGGGGCACCGACACGAGCGCGGCCAGGACGAACGCCGCGACGCTGAGCGGCACGGTGATCGGGAGCTTCTGCGCGATCAGGTCGGCGACGGGCAACCGCGACACGAACGACGTGCCGAGGTCCCCCCGGACGACCTGCCCGACCCACTGCACGTACTGCGTCACCACCGGCTGGTCGGTCCCGAGCTCCGCGCGGAGCTGGTCGAGCTGGTCCGTGGTGGTGCCCACGCCCAGCGAGGCGCCCGCGGCGTCGCCCGGCAGCAGCCGGAGCACGACGAAGACGACCACGCTCGCCAGGACGAGGGAGATCAGCAGCGAGCCGATCCGCAGCAGCGCGCGACGCACGGTGTCAGGACCCCCGGACGATGTCGGCGACGTAGAAGGACTCGGTGACCTGGTCGACCGGGAACCCGGTGACGTCCGACCGGGCGACGCGGATCTGCGGGTCGAGGTAGAGCCAGGCGGACGCCGCCTCCTCGCCGATGGTGGTGTTGACCTGCGTGAGCAGGTCGACCTGCTCCTGCTCGGTCGCGGCCTGGTCGGCCTGCGCCACCCACTGCTGCACCTGCGGGTTGTCGTAGCCCCAGTAGAAGTCGGGGTTCGCGTACCAGAGCACGTCGCGCGGGTTCACGTGGCCCATGAGCGTGGTCTGGAAATCGTGGTCCGTGTAGACCTTCTGGTACCAGGTGGCGTCGTCGACGGGGTGCGGCGTCAGGGTGACGCCCACGGCGGCGAGGTTCTTGGTGAGCAGCGCGAGGATCGCCTCGGTGGTGTCGTCCGGGATGTAGTCCACGGAGATCGTCAGGTCGGTGACGCCGGCCGCGTCGAGGAGCGCCTGCGCGGCGTCCGGGTCGTAGGCGTGCACGTCGGCCTGGTCGACGTACCAGGGGTCGGTCGGCGGGACCATCGAGCCGATGACCTGGCCGTAGCCGTCCCACACCGCCGACAGGATGGCCTCGCGGTCGATCGCCCGGTACAGGCCCTGGCGCACGCGCACGTCGTCGAACGGCGCCTCGCGGTCGTTGAACGCCCAGATCTGCTTGGTGGTCGACGTGCCCTCGGTGATCGTGAAGTCCGGGTCGTCCTCGAACTGCACGAGCTGGTCCGGGGAGTCCTCGGCGATGACGAGGTCGAGGTCGCCGGTCAGCAGCGCGTTGTTCAGCGCGGTGGTGTCCTGGAAGAACCGGAACGTCACGCCGTCGTTCTTCGCGGGCTCGCCCCAGTAGCCGTCGTACTTCTCGATGGTGAGGTGGTCGCCCTGCACCCACTCGGCGAACCGGTACGGGCCCGTGCCGTTGTCGCCGGTGAGCTCGGTGTCACCGTCCTGCACGATCGTGACGGAGGCCAGGTAGAACGTCAGGCCCTGCGACGGGCGGGACAGGTCGAGGCGGACGGTCGCGTCGTCCACGGCGGTGACCTGCTGGATGACGAGCAGGTCGCTCTTGCGGGCGGACTTCGACTCCGGGCCGATCGCCTCGGAGATGCTCCACACCACGTCGTCCGCCGTCAGCGGGGTGCCGTCGTGGAACGTCACGTCCGGCTGCAGGTGGAACGTGTACGCCAGGCCGTCCTCGGACACGTCCCAGGAGGCCGCGAGCGTCGGGACGACCGTGCCGTCGACGTCCACGGAGGTCAGGCCCTCGAAGACGTTGCGGGTCATGGTCTGCGAGACGCCGGACGAGCCGCCGACGTTGCGGACCAGGCCGGTGGGCTCGTTGGTGGAGCCGATGACGATCTCGCCGGACGCCCCGGCCGCGGCGCTGCCGCCGCTGGACGAGGCGCTGCCCGAGCCGGAGCCGCAGGCGGCCAGCGCCAGGGCGGCGGTGACGGCCAGGGCGGCGCCGAGCGGGGCGCGACGGGTGCGGCGGGTGCTCACGGGTGGTGGTCCTTCCGGGCGGGTGCGCGGCGGGCTGCCGCGCACGGGGGAGGTGCGGGTGGTGCGGGTGCGTGCGGGGTGGTGCGGGGGTGGCCCGGGTGCGGGCCTGGTGGTGCGGGGCTGGTGCGGATGGGGCCCGGGTCTCGGGCCCCGCTCGCGAGTCGCCGCCCGGTGCCGGGCCCCGTCTCGTGAGGGGAGGGTTCTGCCGGGACACGCCGGGCGTGTCGGGCAGGAACCTCCACTCACGGCCGGCGGGGGCGCAGGACGGGAGGTCGGCCGCGGCCTGGGTCAGCCCCAGTCGCGGCCGGAGCGCATGCCGAGGAGGGCACGGCCCGGGAGGTCGGCCGGGACGCCCGCGGGGCGGGGTCCCGGGCGGGGCGGACGCGCGGCGGCGTCCTCAGCGCGTCAGCGGGACGCGGGGGCGCTCAGCGACGACAACAGCACGCGGCGGTCGAGAGGGCTCGACAGGCGCGGGTGCGGGAGACGGCAGTCGTGTGGCGCATGATGTTGAAGACTGTAGCAAGGTTCGGCCGTGCCGGACGAGCGACGTCCGTCACGTCCGCCCCGGCCCGCGCCGGGCTGGACGGGCGGGGCGGGCGCCCGGCTACTTCGGGTTGCAGAGCGCCCCGATGGTCGCGAGCAGCCCCACCTCGGGCCGCCAGGGCTCGAGGTTCCAGGACGCCTTGTCGGGCGCGCCGATCATGTGGCAGGCGAGCTGGTCGCGCACGCCCGGGGTCCCGGCGTCCGGCGCGAGGGCCACGACCTGCGCCCACACCGCCTCCTCCGCCGCCAGCCCGCCGTGACGGGCCCACGCCGCCGGCACGACGGCCAGGCTCCGGCCGCCCTCGTCGTCCCGCACGCTCCACGTGGCGCTGCGGACGGCGACCGGCGCGAGCGTCGCGGTCAGCGTCCCGGCCCCGGGCGGCTCGACCGTGCCGTCGGTCCGGACCGGGCGGGTGACGGACCAGGTGGCGGTCCCGTCGTCGCCGGCGCGCACCGCCACCGCGGCACCGCTGCGCGCCGCGGGCCCGGTCAGCACCGGGGCGGTGACCGCGGCGACCACCGAGCCGCCGCCGTCGCGGAGCACCGCTGAGTCGTCGTCCAGCACCGCGAGCGTCGTGCCCTCGGGCCCGGCGAGCGTGGCGGCCGTGACGGTCGCGGTGCTGCCGCCGGCCGCCGGCACCGGGAGCTCGAGCACGACCGCCCCGTCCTCGTCGGCCTCGCCGACCGCCAGCCCGACCCCGGGGGCGACCGCCAGCGTGACGTCGCCCGCGACGACGGCCTGCCCGGTCGCCCGCAGGCCCGCGGGGTCGTCGCCGGTGACCGCGGCGCTCGCGGTGGACGTCGGCACCGCGGTCGGGCCGGGGCCGGCCGGGCCGGTGCACCCCGCGAGGAC
>JAEWGQ010000342.1 GCA_023388235.1 Actinomycetes bacterium
CGGCGACCCCGGCCGCCCCGCGCCGCGCGTCGTGGTGGTCGGCGGCGGCCCCGGCGGCTACGAGGCGGCCCTGGTGGCCCGGCGGCTCGGCGCGGACGTCACGGTGGTGGAGCGCGCGGGTCTCGGCGGCGCCGCGGTGCTCACCGACGTGGTGCCGTCCAAGACGCTCATCGCCACCGCCGAGTGGATGACGATCGCCGAGCGCGCCCCGGACCTCGGCATCCGCCTGGACATCCCGGCCTCCCCGGGCGACGACGCCGCACCCGCCGCGGACGGCGACCCCGGCCGGCAGCGGCGGCACAGCGTCGACATGGCCGTGGTGAACGCCCGGGTGCGCGAGCTGGCGCGCGCCCAGTCGCAGGACATCCGCACCCGCCTGGAGCGCGAGGGCGTGCAGGTCGTCATCGGGCACGGCCGGCTGGACGGGCCGGAGCGGGTCGCGGTGACGTCGGACGACGGGGACCGGGTGCTCGACGCGGACGTCGTGCTGCTGGCGACCGGCGCGACGCCCCGCACGCTGCCGGACGCGCAGCCGGACGGGGACCGGATCCTCACGTGGACGCAGCTGTACCACCTGGCCGAGCTGCCGGAGCGGCTGGTCGTGGTCGGCTCCGGCGTCACCGGCGCCGAGTTCGCGGGCGCGTACGTCTCGCTGGGCTCGCAGGTCGTGCTCGTGTCCAGCCGCGACCGGGTGCTCCCGGGGGAGGACGCGGACGCCGCGACGATGCTCGAGGAGGTGTTCCGCGCGCGCGGCATGGAGGTGGTCGGCCGGGCGCGCGCGACGGCGGCGCGGCGCACGGCGGACGGCGTGGTGGTCACGCTCGCGGACGGGCGCGAGATCACCGGCTCCCACGTGCTGCTGGCCGTGGGCTCGATCCCGAGCACCGCCGACCTCGGGCTCGCGGAGGCGGGGGTGCGCACGACGGCGTCCGGCCACATCGAGGTCGACCGGGTCTCGCGGACGTCCGTGCGCGGCGTCTACGCGGCGGGCGACGTGACCGGCGTGCTGCCGCTCGCCTCGGTCGCGGCGATGCAGGGGCGGATAGCGATGTCGCACGCGCTCGGCGACGCCGTCGCCCCGCTGAAGGTCCGCGGCGTCGCGGCGAACATCTTCACGGCGCCGGAGATCGCCACCGTCGGGCTCAGCGAGCAGGCGCTGGTCGAGCGGGACGCGCACTTCGTCACGCACACGCTGCCGCTGGCCCGCAACCCGCGGGCGAAGATGCTCGGCGTGCGGGACGGCTTCGTCAAGCTGTTCGCGCACTCGACGGCGGGCACCGTGCTCGGCGGCGTCGTGGTCGCGCCGCGGGCCTCGGAGCTGATCTTCCCGATCACGCTGGCGGTCGCGCACGGGCTGACGGTGGACGACGTGGCGAGCGCGTTCACCGTGTACCCGTCGCTGTCCGGGTCGATCGCGGAGGTCGCCCGGGTGCTGCACCAGACGGAGTGAGCGTCAGCCCCCGACGCGCACCTCGGTGACCACCGGCAGGTGGTCGGACGAGTCGTCCGTGCCCACGCGGGCGCCGCTGAACGTCACGCCCCGCCCGAGCAGCCAGTCGATCCGCACCGCCGGGTCGTCGCTGGGGTGCGTGCGCGCGTCCGGGTCGCCGCTCGTGTCGAGCGCGCTGGTCCAGCCCTCCGCGGCCACGGCCTCGAGCTCGGGGGAGCCCGGCTCCGCGTTGAGGTCCCCGCCGAGGACGGACGGCCCGTCGTCCGGCAGCGCGGCGTCGAGCGCCGCGAGCTGGTGCAGGCGCGTGGTCGTGTTGTCGTCCCGGTGCTGCAGGTGCACGGATGTGACCCGCACGGGGTCCCCGCCGGGACCGTCGACGACCGCGGTGAGCGCCGACCGCGACTGCGGGCCGGCGCCGTAGGGCAGGTGGATCACCTCGACGTCGCGCAGCGGCGTGCGGGACAGCACGGCGTTGCCGAACTGGCGGTCGGCGGCGGGCGCGAACGCCACCTCCATCCCGAGCCGGTGCCCGAGCCAGGTCGCCATGTCGGTGCCGCCGCCGAGCACCCAGCCGCGGGCGACCTCCTGGAGCAGCACGACGTCCGGCGCCTCCGCCTCGATGGTCCGGGCGACCTGCTCCAGGTCGACGGCCGTGTCGGCCGCGACGCCGTAGTGCAGGTTCCAGTCCAGGACGACGAGCGCGTCGCCGGCCGGCGCGGTCCGCGCGGCGGCGGGCCCGGCGCCCCACGCCCACCAGCCGACGAGCAGCAGCGCGACCGAGGGCAGCACGAGGAAGCGCAGCGCGTTGGCGCGCAGCGGCGGCGCGGGCTCGCGGGGCGCCGCGGGGGAGCGGGGGGTGCGCCAGCGCAGCCCGCCGACGGCGACGAGCGCCGAGGCCAGCACGACGACCCACGCGTTGTCGACGCCCAGCGGGACGTCGTAGTCGAGCAGGTAGACCAGCAGCACCGCCACGAGCCCGAGGCCGACGCCGGCGGTGGCGAGCGCGGTCCGCGCGATCCCGGGCGGCGCGGGGCGGCGCGTGCTCAGGGCGGACGCGAGGACCACCCCGGCCGCGGCCTCCGCGAGCACGACGGCGACCAGCGCGACGGCGCCGGAGGTCAGGAACCCGACCGCGACGGCGACGGGCAGCAGCGCGGCCGCCCACACCCGGACGGCGGGCACGAGCACCCGCGGCACCAGCAGCACCCAGACGGTGAGCGCGGACGCCAGGACGCTCGCCGTGCCCGCCACCAGCAGCGGCAGGCCGGACTGCGACGCCGCGAACGCGGGGTTCGCGAGCACCATGAGCACGAGCGCCAGCGCGGGCCCGAGGACCCACGTGCGGCGCGGGCGGCCGGCGGCGTCCTCGCGCCGGGCGACCGCGGCCAGCGCCACGGGCAGCGCGACGAGCAGCAGCGTCACGACCGTCCCCACGACGCCGCCGCGCCACAGCGGGTCCCAGGTGCCGAGGGCGAGCTGCAGCGCCGCCGACAGCCCCGACCCGAGCGTCAGCCCGAGCGCGGCCTGCCGCCCGCCGCCGGCACGCCCCGCGACCAGCGTCGCCGTCAGCACGAGCGCGGCGACCGCGAGGGCCGCCGTGACCAGGGCCGCGACGAACCGCGCCTCGTCGTGCACGGCCTGCGTGACCAGCCGGAGCACGCCCGTGGCCGCCACGACCGCCAGCACCGTGCGCCCGGACGCCGTGCCGCCGCGCCGGCCCGTGGCGAGCAGCGCGAGCGCGGCGACCACCCCGGCGCCGGCGAACGTCACCAGCGCGGTGCCGGCCACCGTGAGGGTGCCGACCGTGAACGCCCGGTCCAGCACCGGCCCCGAGGCGCGCACCACGTCGACGGCCAGGACGGCCACCAGCGCGAGCAGCGACACCCGCGTCGCGGTCCCGGCGTCGGGCGGCAGCGGGGTCCCGGAGGCAGGCGTGGCGGGGCGCGCGGGCGACGGGACGGTCATCCGGCCAACCTACCGCCGTCCGCCCGCCGCCCGGGCGGGTGCCCGCAGGTCAGGCGGGCCGCTCGACCCCGGCGGGCAGGCCCGCGCGCAGGGCCGGCCAGGCGTCCGCGAAGGCGGGCAGCAGGGGGCGGTCCGGCACGTCGTCCAGCGCGACCCAGGCGATCGCGAGGCTCTCGTCGTCGGTCGGCCGCGCGTCCACCGGCCCGTCCGCGACGGCGACGACCGTCGTGTACGACCAGTCCTGGTGGTCCAGCACGTGCTCCCCGACGACGCGGACGGACGACGCCTCGATGCCGGCCTCCTCCGCTGCCTCGCGCAGCGCCGCCGCGACGGCGTCCTCGCCGGTGTGCCGGGCCCCGCCCGGCAGCCCCCAGGTGCCGCCCTGGTCGCTCCACGGGGCGCGGTGCTGCAGCACGACGGCCGCGGGCGCCGTCGCGGTCGCGGGCCGGGCGAGCAGCAGACCCGCCGCGCCGGCGGTGCCCCAGTGCCGGCGTCCGCACCGGCACTCGACCCAGCCGTCGCCGGGGTGCCGCGGGCGGCCGAGCGTCACCGCGCGCCCTACAGGATCTCGCAGATGGCGGACCCGGCGGCCACCATCCCGCCGACGCCGGCGGCGAGCGACGCGACGGTGCCGGCACGGTGCGCGACCAGCGGCTGCTCCATCTTCATCGCCTCGAGCACCACCACGAGGTCGCCCTCGGCCACCTCGTCGCCCTCGCCGACGGCGACCTTGACGATCGTGCCCTGCATCGGGGAGGTCAGCGTGGTGCCGGACGCGGCGACGGCGCGGGCGCCGGCGCGGCGCGGGGCGGCGCGGCGGGGACCGGCCGGCGTGCGGC
>JAEWGQ010000398.1 GCA_023388235.1 Actinomycetes bacterium
GCGCTCGAGCTCGGCTGCACCGGCTGCGGCTCGCGGGAGCGCACCGCGCCGTCGTGCGCGGGCTGCCCGTTCGCCGGGGGCCCCGCGGTGCGCTGACCGGCGCCCGCGTGCTGGACGTCCCGGGACGGCCCCCCGGCCCGGTGCGACACTGAGCCGCGTGCCGACCGCCACGTCCTCCGCCCCGGACGCCTCCCGGGCCGCCGACGCCGCCGAGCTCGTCCGCGCGCTGCGCGCCGCCGTCGCCGGCGGGGTGGACGACTCGACCCGCCGCCGCGCCGAGTACTCCACCGACGCGTCGAACTACCGGGTCGTCCCGTCCGTCGTCGTGTTCCCCCGCGACGTGGACGACGCGCTCGCCGCCCTCGAGGTCGCGCGCGGCCTCGGCGCCCCCGTGACCTCCCGGGGCGGCGGCACCTCCGTGGCCGGCAACGCGGTCGGCACCGGCGTGGTGCTCGACTGGTCGCGGCACGTCAACCGGGTGCTCGACGTCGACCCCGGCACCGGCACCGCCCGCGTCGAGCCCGGCGTCGTCATGGCCGCGCTGCAGCGGGCCGCCGCCCCGCACGGCCTGCGGTTCGGCCCCGACCCGTCCACCCAGGCGCGCGCCACCCTCGGCGGCATGATCGGCAACAACGCCTGCGGTCCCCGCGCGGTCGCGTACGGCCGGACCGCCGACAACGTGCTCGAGCTCGACGTCGTCGACGGCCGCGGGCGCCGGTTCACCGCCGGGCGGGGGCTCGACCCCGTGCCCGGCCTGGACGCGCTGGTCCGCGCGGAGATGGACGTGCTGCGCACCGAGCTCGGCCGGTTCGGCCGCCAGGTGTCCGGCTACTCCCTCGAGCACCTGCTGCCCGAGAAGGGCGCCGACCTGGCGAAGGCGCTCGTCGGCACGGAGGGCACGGTCGTCACCCTGCTCGGCGCCACCGTCCGGCTGGTCCCGGTGTCCGCCGCGCCCGTCCTCGTCGTGCTCGGCTACCCCGACATGCCGACCGCCGCCGACGCCGTGCCCGCGCTCCTCGCGCACCGGCCGCTGGCGATCGAGGGCATGGACGCCCGGCTCGTGGACGTGGTCCGCCGCGTCAAGGGCGCCGCCGCCGTCCCGCCGCTGCCCGAGGGCGCCGGCTGGCTCATGGTCGAGGTCGGCGGCGACACCGTCGGCGAGGCGCTCGACGCCGCCCGGGCGCTCGCGGCCGACGCCGGCACCCGCGCGGTCGGCGTCTTCCCGCCCGGCCCGGAGGCCGCCGCCATGTGGCGGATCCGCGAGGACGGCGCCGGGCTCGGCGGACGCACGCCGTCGGGGGAGCAGGCCTGGCCCGGCTTCGAGGACTCCGCCGTCCCGCCCGAGCGGCTCGGCGGCTACCTGCGCGAGCTCGAGGCGCTCATGGCGGCGCACCGGGTGGACGGCCTCGCGTACGGCCACTTCGGCGACGGCTGCGTGCACCTGCGCCTCGACGTGCCGATGGCCCGGTCCGGCGACCCGCTGCGGGCGTTCATGACCGACGCCGCGCACCTCGTCGCGCAGCACGGCGGCTCCCTGTCCGGCGAGCACGGCGACGGCCGCGCCCGGTCCGAGCTGCTGCCCGTCATGTACTCGTCGCGCGCCATCGGGGCGTTCGAGGCGTTCAAGGACCTGCTCGACCCGGACGACCTGCTCAACCCCGGCGTGCTCGTGCGGCCCCGCCCGCTCGACGCCGACCTGCGCCGCCCGCACGCGCGTCCCCTGCCGGCCGGCCACGGCGGTTTCGCGTACCCGCACGACGACGGCGACTTCACGACCGCCGTGCACCGCTGCGTCGGCGTCGGCAAGTGCCGGGCGGACTCCACCGCCGCCGGCGGGTTCATGTGCCCGTCGTACCTCGCGACCCGGGACGAGAAGGACTCCACCCGCGGCCGCGCCCGGGTGCTGCAGGAGATGGCCAACGGCACGCTCGTGTCCCGCGGCTGGTCCGCCCCCGAGGTGCACGAGGTCCTCGACCTCTGCCTGTCCTGCAAGGCCTGCTCGTCCGACTGCCCCGCCGGCGTCGACATGGCGCAGTACAAGGCGGAGGTCCTGCACCGCACCTACCGCCGCCGGCTCCGCCCGGTGAACCACTACGCGCTCGGCTGGCTGCCGCGGTGGACCCGGCTCGTCACCGGCGTGCCCGGCCTGGCGCGGCTCGCCAACGCCGTCCTGGGGGTGCGCCCGCTCGCCCGGCTCGTGCTGCGCGCCGGCGGCATGGACCCGCGCCGCTCCATGGTCGACTTCGCCCCCGCCCCGTTCCGGACGCGCGTGCGCCGGGGGCAGGTGGACGTCCGCCGCGGCGGGGCGCCCGCACCCGGCACCGACCTCGCCGTCACCGCGACGTCCGGCCGCCCCCCGGTGCTCCTGTGGACCGACTCGTTCAGCGACACCCTCGCCCCGTCCGTGCCCGTCGCCGCGGTCCAGGTGCTGCGGGCCGCCGGGTACGAGGTGCTGGTACCCGACCACGAGGCGTGCTGCGGCCTGACGTGGATCTCCACCGGGCAGCTCGACGGCGCCCGCAAGCGGCTCACGCACCTGCTCGAGGTGCTCGGCCCCTACGCCGTCAACGGCGTCCCGATCGTCGGCCTGGAGCCGTCCTGCACCGCCGTGCTGCGCTCGGACCTGCTGGACCTGCTGCCGGACGACCCGCGTGCCGTCGCCGTCGCGCGAGCCACCCGGACGCTCGCCGAGCTGCTCACGGCGCCCGCGCCCGTCGGACCGGGGGACCGGTGGCAGCTCCCCGACCTGTCGGACGTCACCGCCGTCGTGCAGCCGCACTGCCACCACCACGCCGTCATGACCTTCACGCCCGACCAGGCGCTGCTGCGCGACGCCGGCGCGACGTTCTCCACGCTCGCCGGCTGCTGCGGCCTCGCGGGGAACTTCGGCATGGAGGCGGGGCACTACGACGTCTCCGTGCAGGTCGCCGAGCACGCGCTGCTCCCGGCGCTGCGCGCGGCCGCCCCCGGGGACGTCTACCTCGCCGACGGGTACTCGTGCCGCACGCAGGCGGACCAGCTGGCCGGCGTCCGGGGCGTCCACCTCGCGGAGCTCCTCGCGGCGCACCTGCCGCGCGCCTGACAGCGGCCGGCGGGGCGCCGACCCGCGGATTTGGGGGAGCGGCCCGCGTGCCGTAGTCTGGTCGCTGCCCAAGACCGCAGGTCGTCGGCTCCCGTGCTCGTCCCACCTCCGTGGGTCGCGTCCGGAGGCCGCCCGAAGTCCCGCTCCGGCGGAGGCCCGCGCAGGCGAGGATTCGATGGTCGTGCGTGCGAACGCGCGAGATGCGAGCCCCGGCCTGCGCCGGGGCTCTTCCTCTGTGCGGGGTCGAGGACGACGCCCGGCGGCACCACCATCGGAAGGATTGCCATGGCGAGGCCGGACAAGGCAGCCGCCGTCGCGGAGATCGCGGACCTGTTCCGCGAGTCCAACGCGGCCGTGCTGACCGAGTACCGCGGGCTCACCGTCAAGCAGCTCAAGACGCTGCGACGGTCGCTCGGCGGCAACGCGAACTACGCCGTGGTGAAGAACACGCTGACCGCGATCGCGGCCAAGGAAGCCGGGATCGAGGGGATCGACGACGCGCTCAAGGGCCCGTCCGCGATCGCCTTCGTCACCGGTGACCCGGTCGAGGCGGCCAAGGGTCTGCGTGACTTCGCCAAGGCGAACCCCGCACTGGTCATCAAGGGCGGTGTCCTCGACGGACGCGCCCTGACCGCTGCGGAGGTCACCAAGCTCGCGGACCTCGAGTCCCGCGAGGTCCTGCTGGCCAAGGCGGCCGGTGCGATGAAGGCCAAGCTGTTCCAGGCGGCTTACCTCTTCACCGCGCCCGCGTCCCAGGCCGTGCGCACCGTCGAGGCCCTGCGGGCCAAGCAGGAGACTGCCGACACCGCTGCCTGAGCCGCCCGGGCTCAGCCGCTCCCACACTGCCCCCGCCGGTCACCGTGACCGGAGGGGATCGAGACGGAAGGAACCGCCATCATGGCGAAGCTCACCACCGACGAGCTCATCGACGCGTTCAAGGAGCTCACCCTCATCGAGCTCTCCGAGTTCGTGAAGGCGTTCGAGGAGACCTTCGACGTCACCGCCGCGGCCCCGGCCGCCGTCGCCGTCGCCGCCCCGGCTGCCGGCGGTGCCGGTGCCGACGCCCCCGCCGAGGAGGAGAAGGACGAGTTCGACGTCGTCCTCGAGGCCGCCGGCGACAAGAAGATCCAGGTCATCAAGGAGGTGCGCGCCCTGACCTCCCTCGGCCTGAAGGAGGCCAAGGACCTCGTCGACGGCGCGCCGAAGCCGGTCCTGGAGAACGTCAACAAGGAGACCGCGGACAAGGCCAAGGCCGCCCTCGAGGGCGCCGGCGCCACCGTCACCCTCAAGTGACCCGCTCCGGCGGCCGGGCGCGCACGCGCACCTGACCGCCGGGTCGCCTCGCGCGAAGGCCCGCACCCCCCGGGGTGCGGGCCTTCGCCGTCCCCGGCCCCGCCCTGCGCCGCCCCGCTCCGCCCCGCTCCGCCGAACTGCTGGCTCCCGGACGAGCACCCGTTCGGAGACTCCGAACGCGCTCGGAGAGCTCCCCGCGGGCTCGTGGTCCTCTGGCGACCACCCCGACCACCCGTCGGAGCCTCCCTCGGTACCGACGGACACGCGCGCGGGCGCCCCGATCGCCCGGTTGCCCGTGCTCGATCGCGTGCGTCCGATCGCACGTCGCGCCCGACCGCCGGGGTGCCTGCGTGCGATCGCACGAGCGTCCGCGCCGACCGCCGGACGAGCACCCGTTCGGAGGCTCCGAACGTGCTCGGAGAGTTCCCCGCGGGCTCGTGGTCCTCTGGCGACCACCACGACCACCCGTCGGAGCCTCCCTCCGTGTCGACGGACACGCGCGGGCGCCCTGATCGCCCGGGTGCCTGCGCCCGATCGCCAGGATGCCTGCGCCGATCGCGCGGTCCGCGCCCAACCGCCGGGGTGCCTGCGTGCGATCGCACGTGCACCCGCGCCCAACCGGCGGCGTGCACGCGTCCGATCAGCCGGCGTCGCGTCCGATCGGCCCTCGTTCGGAGGCTCCCAGCGTCGGCGGAGGGGTCCACGCGGGGTCGTGGTGGTGCGTGGACCACCACGACAGTCCGTCGGAGTCTCCCAACGGGACGAGCGGCGCGCGGGGGCGCCCGGGGAGGAGCGGCGCGCGGGGGTGCGAGGGGGAGGACCGGCGCGCGGGGGCGCGAGGGGCCAATATCACGGGTGGTGGACATTGCGCCAGGGGTGTACTACGCTAGCGCTTTGCGCTGGCCTGTGCCCGCGATCCCGTATAACCCGCGCCCACCAGGCATCGTAGTACGCGATGCCCTGGGGGCCCGTGGCCGGGGGGTCGCGCACCGCCGGGCACGGCGCAGGGAACTCGATCTGCTGGGAAGGACCCCTCTTGGCTGCCTCGCGCACCTCCTCCGCAACGTCCGAAGCCATCGCGAACCGTACGATCTCCCGCCGCGTCTCCTTCGCCCGGATCGACGAGCCCCTCGAGGTCCCCGACCTCCTCGGGCTCCAGACGGAAAGCTTCGACTGGCTGCTCGGCAACGAGAAGTGGCAGGCCCGGGTCGCCGCCGCTCTCGAGACCGGCCGGCAGGACGTCCCGGAGACCGCTGGACTGGAGGAGATCTTCGAGGAGATCTCCCCCATCGAGGACTTCGGCGGCACCATGTCGCTGTCGTTCCGCGAGCACCGTTTCGAGCCGCCGAAGTACACGGCCGACGAGTGCAAGGAGAAGGACTTCACGTACGCCGCGCCGCTGTTCGTGACGGCGGAGTTCGTGAACTACACCACCGGTGAGATCAAGAGCCAGACGGTGTTCATGGGCGACTTCCCGCTCATGAGCGACCGCGGCACGTTCATCATCAACGGCACCGAGCGCGTCGTCGTGTCGCAGCTCGTCCGCTCCCCGGGCGTGTACTTCGAGCGCACCCCGGACAAGACGTCGGACAAGGACGTCTTCACGGTCAAGGTGATCCCGAGCCGCGGCGCCTGGCTGGAGTTCGAGATCGACAAGCGCGACAACGTCGGCGTCCGCGTCGACCGCAAGCGCAAGCAGAACGCCACGGTGCTGCTCAAGGCGCTGGGCATGACGGAGTCGGAGATCCGCGAGGAGTTCGCGCAGTTCCCGGCCGTCATCGACACCCTGGAGAAGGACCACGTCCAGACCCAGGACGAGGCGCTGCTCGACCTGTACCGCAAGATCCGCCCGGGCGAGCCGCCGACCGTCGAGGCCGGCCGCGCGCTGATCGAGAACTTCTACTTCAACCCCAAGCGCTACGACCTCGCGAAGGTCGGCCGCTACAAGCTGAACAAGAAGCTCGGCATCGACGTCCCGCTGGCGGACTCCGTGCTGTCGAAGGACGACATCGTCGCCGCGATCAAGTACGTGGCCGCGCTGCACGCCGACGTCACGACCCTGCCGGGCCGCCGGAACGGCGAGGCGATCGAGGTCCGCGTCGAGACCGACGACATCGACCACTTCGGCAACCGCCGCATCCGCGCGGTGGGCGAGCTCATCCAGAACCAGGTCCGCACGGGCCTGTCCCGGATGGAGCGCGTCGTGCGCGAGCGCATGACGACGCAGGACGTCGAGGCGATCACGCCGCAGACCCTGATCAACATCCGCCCCGTCGTGGCCTCCATCAAGGAGTTCTTCGGGACGAGCCAGCTGTCGCAGTTCATGGACCAGAACAACCCGCTCGCGGGCCTGACGCACAAGCGGCGTCTGTCGGCCCTGGGCCCGGGTGGTCTGTCCCGCGACCGCGCCGGCATGGAGGTCCGTGACGTCCACCCGTCGCACTACGGCCGCATGTGCCCGATCGAGACCCCTGAGGGCCCGAACATCGGCCTGATCGGCTCGCTCGCGACGTTCGGGCGGATCAACCCGTTCGGCTTCGTCGAGACGCCGTACCGCAAGGTCGAGAACGGCCGCGTCACGGACGAGGTGCACTACCTCACCGCCGACGACGAGGACCGCTACGTCATCGCGCAGGCCAACGCGGCCGTGCGCGAGGACGGCCGCTTCGCGGAGGACACCGTCCTGGTCCGCGTCAAGGGCGGCGACACCGAGGACGTCCCGGCCGAGATGGTCGACTACGTCGACGTCTCGCCGCGCCAGATGGTGTCGGTCGGTACCGCGCTGATCCCGTTCCTGGAGCACGACGACGCGAACCGCGCGCTCATGGGCGCGAACATGCAGCGCCAGGCCGTGCCGCTGGTCCGCTCCGAGGCGCCGCTGGTCGGCACCGGCATGGAGTGGCGCGCGGCGGTCGACGCCGGCGACGTCATCGTGGCCTCGAAGGCCGGTGTGGTCACCGAGGTGTCGGCGGACCTCATCACCGTCGCGAACGACGACGCCACCACGACGACCTACCGCGTGGCGAAGTTCCGCCGCTCCAACCAGGGCACGTCCTACAACCAGCGCGTCCTGGTCGACCAGGGCCAGCGGGTCGAGGTCGGCTCGGTGCTCGCGGACGGCCCGGCGACGGACGAGGGCGAGCTCGCGCTCGGCCGCAACCTGCTCGTCGCGTTCATGTCGTGGGAGGGCCACAACTACGAGGACGCGATCATCCTGTCGCAGCGCCTCGTGCAGGACGACGTCCTGTCCTCGATCCACATCGAGGAGCACGAGGTCGACGCCCGCGACACGAAGCTCGGCCCGGAGGAGATCACGCGGGACATCCCGAACGTCTCCGAGGACGTGCTGGCGGACCTGGACGAGCGCGGCATCAT
>JAEWGQ010000089.1 GCA_023388235.1 Actinomycetes bacterium
GAGGAGTCGATCCTCGGCTGGAAGGAGTACGAGCTCGAGCTCATGCGCGACAAGGCGGACAACGTCGTGGTCGTCTGCTCGATCGAGAACGTCGACCCGGTCGGCGTGCACACCGGCGACTCCGTCACCGTGGCGCCCGCGCTCACCCTCACGGACCGCGAGTACCAGCGGCTGCGCGACATCGGCATCGCGGTGATCCGCGAGGTCGGCGTCGACACCGGCGGCTGCAACATCCAGTTCGCGGTGAACCCCGACACCGGCCGGATCATCGTCATCGAGATGAACCCGCGCGTGTCGCGGTCCTCGGCGCTGGCGTCGAAGGCCACCGGCTTCCCGATCGCGAAGATCGCCGCGCGCCTGGCCGTCGGCTACACGCTGGACGAGATCCCGAACGACATCACCGGCTCCACCCCGGCGTCGTTCGAGCCCACGCTCGACTACGTCGTGGTCAAGGTGCCGCGGTTCGCGTTCGAGAAGTTCCCGGTCGCCGACCCGACGCTCACCACCACGATGAAGTCCGTCGGCGAGGCGATGGCCCTCGGCCGCAACTTCACCGAGGCGCTCGGCAAGGCGATGCGCTCCATCGACCGCGCGGGCTCGACGTTCCACTGGGACGGGGAGGCACCCGCCGGCGAGGCCCTGGACGCGCTGGTCGCGACGATCTCGCGCCCGACCGAGCACCGCCTCGTCGACGTCCAGCAGGTGCTGCGCGCCGGGGTGTCCGTGGACGAGGTGTACGCCCGCACCGGCATCGACCCGTGGTTCCTCGACCAGGTCCAGCTCGTGAACGAGGTGGCCGCCGCGACCGCCGCCGCGCCGCAGATCACCCGCGCCGTCCTGGCGCGCGCCAAGCGGCACGGCCTGTCCGACGCCCAGATCGCGAGCCTGCGCGGGGAGAGCGAGGACGTCGTGCGCGGCGTCCGGCACGCCCTCGGGGTCCGCCCGGTCTACAAGACCGTCGACACCTGCGCGGCCGAGTTCGCGGCCCGCACGCCGTACCACTACTCGTCCTACGACGAGGAGACCGAGGTCGCCCCGCGCACCCGCCCGGCGGTGCTGATCCTCGGGTCCGGCCCGAACCGCATCGGGCAGGGCATCGAGTTCGACTACTCGTGCGTGCACGCGACGCTGGCGCTCAAGGGCGAGTACGAGACCGTCATGGTCAACTGCAACCCCGAGACGGTGTCCACGGACTACGACACCGCGGACCGGCTGTACTTCGAGCCCCTGACCTTCGAGGACGTCCTCGAGGTGTACGAGGCCGAGAAGGCCGCCGGTCCCGTCGCCGGCCTCATCGTGCAGCTCGGCGGCCAGACCCCGCTGGCGCTCGCCCAGCGGCTCGCCGACGCCGGCCTGCCGATCCTCGGCACCCCGCCGGAGGCCATCGACGCCGCCGAGGACCGCGGGGTCTTCGGCGACGTGCTCGCCGCCGCGGGCCTCCCGGCGCCGGCGTTCGGCACCGCCACCACGCTGGAGGCCGCCCGCACGGTCGCCCACCGCATCGGGTTCCCGGTGCTGGTCCGCCCGTCCTACGTGCTGGGCGGGCGCGGCATGGAGATCGTGTACTCCGACGAGCAGCTCGCCGAGTACGTGTCCCGCGCGCTGGCCGACGCCGCGTCCGCCGGCCGCGGGACGCTGCCGCCGCTGCTGATCGACCGGTTCCTGGACGACGCCATCGAGATCGACGTCGACGCCCTGTACGACGGCACCGAGCTGTTCCTGGGCGGGGTCATGGAGCACATCGAGGAGGCCGGCATCCACTCCGGCGACTCGGCGTGCGTGCTGCCGCCCGTCAGCCTGTCCGCGTCCGAGCTGCAGCGGATCCGCGCGTCCACCGAGGCCATCGCGGCCGGCGTCGGCGTGCGCGGCCTGCTGAACATCCAGTTCGCCCTCGTCTCCGACGTGCTCTACGTCCTCGAGGCGAACCCGCGGGCGTCCCGCACGGTGCCGTTCGTGTCCAAGGCCACGGGCGTGCCGCTGGCGAAGGCGGCCGCGCTGGTGATGACCGGGCGGTCCATCGCGGACCTGCGCGCCGAGGGCCTGCTGCCGGCCGACGACGCCGGCGTCATCGACCTCGACGCCCCGATCGCCGTGAAGGAGGCGGTGCTGCCGTTCAAGCGGTTCCGCACCGGCTCCGGCGTCGTCGTCGACACCGTGCTCGGCCCGGAGATGCGCTCCACCGGCGAGGTCATGGGCTACGACACCGACTTCCCGACGGCGTTCGCCAAGTCGCAGTCGGCCGCGTTCGGCGGCCTGCCGACCGGGGGCCGGGCGTTCATCTCGGTCGCCGACCGGGACAAGCGCTCGATCGTGTTCCCGGTGAAGCGGCTCGCGGAGCTCGGCTTCGAGATCCTCGCCACCGAGGGCACCGCGGCCGTCCTCAAGCGCAACGGCATCGGCTCGCGCGTCGTCCGCAAGTTCTCCCGGGGCCGCGGCCCCGCCGGCGAGCCCACGATCGTGGACCTCATCACCGCCGGCGAGGTCGACATCGTCGTGAACACCCCGTCCGGCCAGGGCGCGCGCGCCGACGGCTACGAGATCCGCGCGGCCACCACCGCCGCGGACAAGGCGATCGTCACGACCGTCCAGCAGCTCGCCGCCGCCGTCCAGGGCATCGAGGCGGCCCTCGCCGGGCCGTTCCGGGTCGCGAGCCTGCAGGAGCACGACGCCGCGACCGCCGCGCGCCGGGGCCGGGCGACGGCGGTGGCCGGGTGACGCCCTTCGGGACGCGGCTCGCCGCGGCGATGTCCGCGCACGGCCCGCTGTGCGTGGGCATCGACCCGCACCCGCCGCTGCTCGCGGCGTGGGGGCTCCCGGACTCCGCCGAGGGGCTGCGCCGGTTCGCGCTCACCGTGCTCGAGGCCGTCGCCGGGCGGGTGGCCGCGGTCAAGCCGCAGGCCGCGTTCTTCGAGCGGCACGGCGCGGCCGGCGTGGCGGTGCTCGAGGAGGTCGTCGCCGCCGGCCGCGACACCGGCACGCTGGTCGTCGTCGACGCCAAGCGCGGCGACATCGGCTCGACGATGGGCGCCTACGCCGACGCGTACCTGCGGGACGGCTCGCCGCTGGCCGGCGACGCGCTGACCGTGTCGCCGTACCTCGGGTTCGGCTCCCTGGCGCCCGCCGTGGAGGCGGCGCTCGCCACCGGGCGCGGGCTGTTCGTGCTCGCGCTGACCTCCAACCCGGAGGGACCCGCGGTGCAGCACGCCCGGGACGCCGGCGGCGTGGCGGTCGCGGACCGGGTGGCGCGCGAGGCCGCGGCGGCGAACGCTGCCCAGCTCGCGGCGACCGGCGGCCCGCTCGGGTCCGTGGGGC
>JAEWGQ010000119.1 GCA_023388235.1 Actinomycetes bacterium
GTCGTACGCCTCCGCCGCGCCGGGCGGGGCGTCGGGCGCACCGAGCGCGGCGGCCGTCCGCTCGAGGTCGCCGGCGAGCGCCCGGACCGCGCCGAGCGCCTCCTCGACGACGGCGCGCAGCGTCGCCCCCGGCCCGAACGGCGGCTCCTGGTGCAGGTACGCCAGGTCGGCCGGGCGGTGCACGACGCCGGAGTCGGGGCGGTCCGCGCCGGCGAGCAGCCGGAGCAGGGTGGACTTGCCCGCTCCGTTCTCACCGACGACGCCGAGCCGGTGCCCGGGGTCGACGGACAGGCTCACGTCCGTGAGGACGCGGCGGTCGCCGAAGACGCGCGAGACGCCGACGGCACGCAGGACGGGGGGCGCGGACACGGGCACGGGGGATCACCACCAGCGACGCCGCCCGGGGAACGCACGGGTCGGCGGGAGTCGGGACGAGGACTCGGGGCCGGTCAGATCCACATGACGACGACGGTACGGCGGCGGGCGCCGCGCGTCCACGCGTTTCCGCGAGGTCCTCGCCCTCGGTGGGGCCCGTGCTCGTCGCCGCCGCCACCCCACGAGCACCCGACGGCACGGGGCCGCCGTCCTCGACCCCCGCTGTCGGCCCGGGTGGGTGGTCGCTGCGTGGGACGTCGGTCCCCCGGGGCGCCCGCGGCACGTCGATAGCGTCGCGGCCCAAGCGTGAGGCACCACGTCCCCACGCGTCGAGATCGGCCGCGCAGCACCCGAGGAGGGTCGTGCGATGGTGCGGATCGAGGTCGACGTGGACGGTGCCGACGCCGTCGCCGGTCGCTTGGAGTCCGCGACGGGCCAGGCCGGCTGCACCCCCGGGGTGGTGCCCGACCCGGGGGCGTTCGGGGCGAACCTGAGCGACACGGTCGCCACCTTCTCCGAGCGCTGGGGGTGGGCGGTCGACGACGTGCACGAGGACGTGCGGGGTGCGGCGCGCGCGCTGCGGGCCGCGATCAGCGAGTACCAGCGCGTCGACGCGTCCGGGCCGGTCCGGTGAGCTCCGCCCTGGTGCAGGGCCGGCTCGGCGTGGCGAACCGGCCGGAGGAGCTGGTCCCGGGTGATCCCGAGGAGGTCTGGCGGTGCGCGGACCGGGTCGACGGGCTGTGCGACCGCCTCGCCGGGCTCGCCTGGGACATCGAGCGGGCCGCGGCGGACTCCGGCTGCTGGACGGGGCGTGGCGCCGAGGTGTTCTGGGGGTCCCTGGAGGAGATCGGCGAGGGTGTGCGGTCGGCGCTGGCGGCGCTGGCACCGGTCGCTGACGCCTTCCGGCAGTACGCGAGGGTGCTGGGCGAGGCGCAGAGCGAGGCCCGCGCCCTGATGTCGCGGTGGGACGCGGCCGAGCAGGCGGCGTCCGCAGCGCGCACCGCGGACCCGCTGCGCGCCGCGCGCACGCACACGTCGCCGGGGTACGGCACGGGCCTGTCGTGGGACCAGGTGCGGGCTGTCGAGGACCTGCGGGTGCTGCGGGCGGACGTCGCCACGGTGGCCCGCGGGCTGGCAGGAGTGCTCGCGGACTCGGTGGAGGACACGCCGCGGGCGACCGGGGTCTGGAACGAGGTCGGGTACCACGCCTCGCAGTTCGGTCACGGGATCGTCGACGCCGTGGCCGGTGCCGCCGACCTGCTGTGGGACTACGGGTTGCGCTGGACGTTCGACCCGGTGGGCGGGACCGTGGCGCGCTGGGGTCTGATCTCCTCGCTGGTGCAGGCCGCGTTCGACGACCCCCTGCAGTTCGGCAAGGACCTGATCGACTGGGACACCTGGGTCTCGAACCCCGCCCGGGCGGCCGGCCGGTTGGCCCCGGACGCGGCCCTGGCGATCGGGACCGGAGGGCTGGCTGCGGGCGCGTCCCGCGGAAGCAGAGCAGCCCGGGTCGCGGCCGTCGCCAGCCCGGACGTCTCATCCACACGCGCACTGCACCAGGCGATCTCGGGGTTCTGGGCCGGCCGGCGCACGCCGGGTGTCCTGGGCGAGTTCGACCCCGCCAGCGTGTTCCCTCACGCCGGCACCACCCCGCTGCTGGCCGGCCGGGCAGAGCGGTGGCTGGAGCTCAACACCCGGTGGGGCGCCCAGGGACGCCCCGGGCTGTCCGCGCTGGCGCACGGCAACCTGTTCAACCAGCTCCGCGCCGGGGTGTACGCCTACGACGAGGTCCACCTGCGCCTCCCCGACGGCAGACTGACGCGACTCGACTCGTGGACCCCCGACTCCGAGGTCGTCTCACGCAAGGCGACCCAGCTGTCCCAGGTCGGCGAACGCACCGCGATGGGGTACCTCACGGAGTTCAAGGACAAGTACTGGCCGGACGATGAACGGATCGTCGTGGCCGACACCGTCGGATCACGGCAGATGTTCGCCGACCGGCCGAGGCTGATCGGCGCGCCCCTGAGCGGCCGCCCCGTGCTGGAAGTGCCCGTCCAGCACGCTGAAGTCCCTCCAGCGATCCGCGAGTACGCGGGCGCCGAGGGCATCGTGATCCGGGACGTGACCGGGCACGTGTACAACCAGGACGAGCTCGACTCGCTGAGAGCAGGAGACCTGCCGTGACCCGCACCCAGCCGTTCGCCTACGACCCGTCCGCGATCGCCTACTGCACCCGGTGGAACAGGTACCTGCTGCAGCCGATCCCGACGAGGGACGGGGAGTGGATCAGCGAGGACGAAGCCCGCCGCCGGTGGGACGAGCAGCACACCGGTTTCACCGTCATCGACCTGACCAGGACCCACCCCTCGGGCCGGCCGCAGCCGCACTGGACCCTGCAGTCCGCCAGCGGCGGGGGCGGCCTGTCGGTCTCGCACTGGAACACCGCCATGTCGGAGACGCGGCTGGGGTTCTACCGGAACGTCGGGGGCCGGTTGTGGCCGGGAAAGACCTCCTGGTGGGACTACCCCGACGAGGCACGCAAGTACGTCTACCCCGACGCGGTGCGCCGGATGGCGCTCTACCTGAAACCGGACGGGACTGGGACGATCGAGGTGCTCGACACCGCGTGGTCGACCGACGAGCTCACCCTCGGAGAGTTCGACCAGTACCCGGACGTGGAACGGTTCTGGCTGCCCCGGCCCGCCTTCGGCGACTGGGCCACGCTCGTCGACCCGGCGACGGGCCCGCAACGCAACGCCGGAGGCTACGTGCCGTGACGCCCGGGCGGCCGCCGTGCGGCGGTCCGGGGCGCCGGGCGGGCCCGCGTGCGCGACCCCGGACGTCCGCCCTGCGCGAATCGAGATCGCGTCCCGGCCCGCGGTGCGGTGACAATGGTGCGCCGTGACTGCCTCCGACCCCGCCTCCCCCGCACCCGCCTCCCGGCGGCGCGGTCGGCGACCCGGCCGGGGCAGGCCGCCGCGCGAGGGCGGGCCGGGCCGCCGGCTCGCCGCCCTGGCGGACGCACGCCGCGCCGTGGTGCTGCCGCCCGTCGTGTACCCCGAGCAGCTGCCGGTCTCGGCGCGTCGCGCGGAGATCGCCCGGGCGATCAGCGAGCACCAGGTCGTCATCGTCGCGGGCGAGACCGGCTCCGGGAAGACCACGCAGCTGCCGAAGATCGCGCTGGAGCTCGGCCGGGGCCGGGACGGGCAGATCGGGCACACCCAGCCGCGCCGGATCGCCGCGCGGACGGTGGCGGAGCGGATCGCCGACGAGCTCGGGACGACGATCGGCGAGCTGGTCGGCTACCAGGTGCGGTTCACCGACGAGTCGTCGGACCGCACGCTCGTCAAGGTCATGACGGACGGCATCCTGCTCGCGCAGATCCAGCGCGACCCGGAGCTGCGGGCGTACGACACGCTGATCATCGACGAGGCGCACGAGCGCTCCCTGAACATCGACTTCATCCTCGGCTACCTCGCGCAGCTCCTGCCGCGCCGGCCCGACCTCAAGGTCGTCATCACCTCGGCGACGATCGACTCCGCCCGGTTCGCGGCGCACTTCGCGGGGCCGCCGACGGCGGAGCACCCGGACGGAGCGCCGGCACCGGTCGTGGAGGTCACGGGCCGCACGTACCCGGTGGAGGTCCGCTACCGGCCGCTGTCGCCGGACCGCCCCACCGACGACCCGGACGAGGCGGACGCCCCGGCGCGCCCTGCGGCCCCGGCCCCGGCGGGCGAGGACCGCGACCTGATGACCGCGATCTGCGAGGCGGTGGACGAGCTCGCCGCCGAGGGACCGGGCGACGTGCTGGTCTTCCTGTCCGGCGAGCGCGAGATCCGGGACGCCGAGGAGGCCCTGCGCGGCCACCTGGGCCCGCGGGTGCAGGACGCGCGCCGCCCGGACGCGGTCGAGCTGCTCCCGCTGTTCGGCCGGTTGTCCGCGGCGGAGCAGCACCGCGTCTTCCAGCCGCACGGGACCCGCCGGGTCGTGCTGGCGACGAACGTCGCGGAGACCTCGCTGACGGTGCCGGGCATCCGCTACGTCGTCGACCCGGGGACCGCGCGCATCTCGCGGTACTCGAAGGCCACGAAGGTGCAGCGCCTGCCGATCGAGCCGATCTCGCAGGCGTCCGCGAACCAGCGGTCCGGCCGCTGCGGGCGCGTCGCGGACGGCATCGCCATCCGGCTGTACTCCGAGGAGGACTACGCGTCCCGGCCGCGGTTCACCGAGCCGGAGATCCTGCGCACCTCGCTCGCGTCCGTGATCCTGCAGATGATCGCCGTGGGGGTCGCGGCCGGCCCGGACGACGTGGCGTCGTTCCCGTTCGTCGACCCGCCCGACGTGCGCGCGGTGCGCGACGGCGTGCAGCTGCTGACCGAGCTCGGCGCGCTGGAGGCCGGTCCGGCCGGCACCCGCCTGACCCCGACGGGGCGCGCGCTGGCGCAGCTGCCGATGGACCCGCGCCTCGCCCGGATGATCGTGGAGGGCGGCCGGCGGGGCGTCGCGCGCGAGGTCATGATCGTCGCCGCGGCGCTGTCCATCCAGGACCCGCGCGAACGCCCGGTCGAGCAGCGCCCGCAGGCCGACCAGGCCCACGCACGGTTCGCGGACCCCGCGTCGGACTTCCTCACGTACCTGAACCTGTGGCAGTACGTGCGGGACGCGCAGCGCGACCTGTCGGGCTCGGCGTTCCGGCGGCTGTGCCGGTCGGAGTACCTGAACTACCTGCGGCTGCGGGAGTGGCAGGACGTCGTCACGCAGCTCAAGGAGCTCGCGAAGCCCCTGGGCATCACGGTGAACCCGCCGCGGCGCACCGACCGCGACCTCAGCACCGACCGCGAGGACCCGGCCACGGCCGCGCGCGGGTCGCTGCGGCTCGAGTGGGACGCCGACCGCATCCACGTCGCCCTGCTGTCCGGCCTGCTGTCGCAGATCGGGATGCAGGAGGCCAGCGACCTGTCGGGCGGGGCGCCGCCGCGCGGCAAGGGCGGGCGCACGCCGGACCGGCGCGGGCGGAACGAGTACCTGGGCGCGCGCGGCGCCCGGTTCGCGATCTTCCCCGGGTCGGGCCTGGCGAAGCGGCCGCCCGCCTGGATCATGGCGGGTGAGCTCGTCGAGACGTCGCGGCTGTGGGCGCGGGACGTCGCGCGCATCCAGCCGGAGTGGGCGGAGGAGCTCGCCGGCCACCTGGTGAAGCGGTCGTACTCCGAGCCGTCGTGGTCCTCGAAGCAGGGGGCGGCGACGGCCCTGGAGCGCGTCACGCTGTACGGCGTCCCGGTCGTCACGGGCCGGCGGGTGCTGTTCGCCAAGGTCGACGCCGACCACGCGCGCGAGCTGTTCATCCGGCACGCGCTGGTGGAGGGCGACTGGACGACGCACCACGCGTTCTTCGCCGAGAACCGCCGGCTGCTCGACGAGGCCGAGGACCTGGAGGCCCGGTCGCGGCGGCGCGGGCTGGTGGTGGACGACGACGCGCTGTTCGACTTCTACGACGAGCGCATCCCCGACGACGTCGTCTCCGCCCGGCACTTCGACCAGTGGTGGAAGGGCGCCCGCCGGGAGCACCCCGACCTGCTGACCTTCACGCGCGAGCTGCTGGTCGCGGACGACGCGGGGGTCGACGAGTCGTCGTTCCCGTCCTCCTGGCCGCAGGGCGACCTCGCGCTGCCGCTGACCTACCAGTTCCAGCCGGGCGCCGACGCCGACGGCGTGACCGTGCACGTGCCGCTGGTCGCGCTCGCCCGCGTGCAGCCCGACGGGTTCGACTGGATGGTCCCCGGGCTGCGCGAGGAGCTGGTCACCGCGACCATCCGGGCGCTGCCGAAGCCGGTGCGGGTGCAGCTGGTGCCCGCGCCCGACGTGGCGCGGGACGTGGTCGCGTGGTTCGACGCGCACACCGCGTCGTGGGCGGACACGGTCCGCGCCGGGGACGCCGCGCCGTCGTTCCGCGCGACGTTCCGGCAGGCGGTCCGCGCGCTGCGCGACGTCGACGTGCCCGAGGACGCCGTCGAGGAGGACCGGCTGCCGGCGCACCTGCGCATGACGTTCCGCGTGGTCGACGAGCGCGGGCGCGTGGTGGACGAGGGCAAGGACCTCGCCGTGCTGCAGCGCCGCCTCGCGGCCCGGACGCAGGACGCCGTGAGCACCGCCGTCCGGACCGCGGTGCGCGACGCGATGACCGACGCCCGCGGCGGGCGCCCGGCACCCGCACCCCGGCCCGCCGCGACCGGCCGGCCGGCCGCACCCCCGCCGCTGCCCGGCTTCGACTCCGGTGACCTGACGACGTGGCCCGACGGCCTGCCCGGCGGCGAGCTGCCGGAGCGCGTCGAGACCACCGACCCCAGCGGCCTGACGGTGCGCGGGTACCCGGCCCTGGTGGAGCACGGCCGGGGGCCGGCGGCGACGGTCCGCGTCGAGGTGCTCGCCGACGCGGGCGAGCAGGCGCTGCGGCACCGCGCGGGGCTGCGCCGGCTGCTGCTGCGCGACCTCGGCCTCGCGACGGCGCGGATCACGAGCCGGTGGACCGGCCCGCAGGCGCTCGCGCTCGCGGCCAGCCCGTACCCGAGCACCGAGGCCCTGGTCTCCGACGTCCAGCTGGCCGCGGTGGACCGCCTGCTCACCGAGCACCTGGCGGGCAGGCCGGCGACCTCCGTCCGCAGCGCTGCCGCGTACGCCGCGGCCCGGTCGTCCGTGCGGGACCGCCTGGAGGACGCCGCGCACCGGGTGGTGGGCGACCTGGTCGCCGTCCTCGGCGCGGCCCGCGACCTCGACGCCGCCGTGCGCGGCACCCGGTCCCTGGCGCTGCTCGGCACCGTGCGCGACGTCCGGGCGCAGGCCGAGGCGCTGGTGCACGACGGGTTCGTCGCCGAGACCGGCGCGGACCGGCTGCCGCACCTCACCCGCTACCTGCGGGCGGCGGCGCACCGGCTCGACAAGGCGGGCGCGAACCCGGCCCGGGACGAGCAGCTCGCGTGGCAGGTGCACGACCTGGAGCAGCTGCTCGGGCAGACGCGCGCCCGCGTCACGTCCCGCACCCCCGTGCCCGCGGACCTCGCGGCGCTGGACGACGCGCGCTGGATGATCGAGGAGCTGCGGGTCAGCCTGTTCGCGCAGCAGCTCGGCACGCCGGTCCCCGTGAGCGAGAAGCGGATCCGCAAGGCCCTCGCGGCGCTGGCCTGAGGCTGGCGGCGGGTCGGCGCGGGTCCAGGGCCGGCGCGGCGCGGGTCCAGAGCCGGCGCGGCGCGGGTCCGGGGCGGGTCCGGGGCGCCCGGTCCTCCCCAGGCCGGCGGGACCGGCGGCCGGTGGACGGCGGGCGCCGCGGTGTGGGCGGGCTCGGGCAGAGTGTCGGCATGACCAGCAGCGACCCGGCCGACCTCCTCCAGCACCCCGTCTCGTCCGCCACCGCCGCCGGGCGGCCGCCGGGGCGCCGGTGCTTCGGCGACGGCGACCCCCTGTACGAGCGCTACCACGACGAGGAGTGGGGCCGGCCGGTGCACGGCGAGCGCGAGCTCTACGAGCGCCTGACCCTCGAGGCGTTCCAGTCCGGGCTCGCGTGGATCACCATCCTGCGCAAGCGCGAGGGCTTCCGGGCCGCGTTCGCGGGGTTCGACCCGGAGGTCGTCGCCGGGTACGACGAGCACGACGTCGAGCGGCTGCTCGCGGACACCGGGATCGTCCGGAACCGGGCGAAGGTCGCGGCGGCCGTGGCGAACGCCCGCGCGCTGCTGGACCTGCACGCGCGCGGCGGGTCGCTGGACGAGGTGTTCTGGTCGCACGCCCCCGACCCCGCCGCCCGGCCGCGCCCGCGCACGTTCGCCGAGGTGCCGGCGACCACCCCGGAGTCGGTCGCGCTGGCGAAGGAGCTCAAGCGGCTCGGCTTCCGGTTCGTCGGCCCGACCACCGCGTACGCGGCGATGCAGGCGTGCGGCATGGTGGACGACCACCTCGCGGACTGCCCCGTCGTGCTCGCCCGCGCCGGGGCCGGGGCCGGCTGACGCGCCGCCCGGGTGAACCGGGTGGGTGACGCATCAGGGGCACTGGACGGACCCGCGCGCGCGCCCTACTGTGGCGACACCCATCCAGAGCGACCGAGAGACCTGGCTCGTCGACGTCGCAGCAACCCCCCTCCTCGCGGAGGGTGCGGGTGCTTCCGCCAGGATCGATGGAGCGAACGATGAGCAGCACCGGCGCACGCGTCCCCGCCGAGGGACCCGCACCCGCGACCGAGCACGTCACCGACGGCCTCGGCGCCGTGGACCGCCCGACCGTGTCCTTCGAGCTGTTCCCGCCGCGCACCCCCGACGCCGCGTCGCGGCTGTGGGCGACGGTCGAGCGGCTCGCCGCCGCGCGCCCGGACTTCGTCTCCGTGACGTACGGGGCCTCGGGGAGCACGCGCAGCACCACCCGCGCGCTCGTGCGGCGGCTGCTGCGCGAGACCTCCCTGACGCCCATCGCGCACCTGACCTGCGTCGCGACCTCCCGCGACGACCTCGCCCGCACGGTCGAGGAGTTCCTGGACGAGGGCGTCCGGGCGTTCCTCGCGCTGCGCGGCGACCCGCCGGCGGACGGCTCGTGGGCCCCGCACCCCGACGGGCTGCCGACCGCGAGCGCCCTGGTCGCCCTGCTGCGGGAGATCGAGGCCCGCCGGTGCGCCGCGAGCCCCGCGCAGGCCGTGCGTGCCGCGACCCGGCCGCTGTCCGTGGCGGTCGCGGCGTTCCCCCGCGGCAACGCCGGATCGGGCAGCACCCGCGAGCAGGACGTCGCCGCCCTGCTGGCCAAGCAGCAGGCGGGCGCGGACTTCGCGATCACGCAGGTGTTCTACGACGCCGCGTCGTACTGCGAGCTGGTGGCCCTGGCCCGGGACGCCGGGGTCACGATCCCGGTCGTCCCCGGGGTGATCCCGATGACCGACCCGGCCCGGCTGCGCCGGGTGCAGGAGCTCACCGGCGTCCCCGTCCCGGAGCGGGTCCTGGACGTCCTCGACGCGTTCGACCCGGACGACCCGGCCGACGCCGCCCGCCGGCTGCGCGCCGGCACCCGCATGGGCGTGGACCTGGTGCACGAGGTCCTCGACGGCGGTGCCCCCGGCGTCCACCTCTACACGTTCAACCAGCACGGCCCCGCGCTCGACCTGCTCGAGGGCGCCGGCCTGGGCGGCGACGCGCCCCGCGCGCACAGCCAGGTCGGTCCCGCCCCCGCGACCACCCCGACCCCCGTACCGACCAGCTGAGGCGAGAGATGACCGACCTGACCCACCCGTTCCCCTCCGGCACCGTCCTCGGCTACCCCCGGATCGGCCCGCGCCGCGAGCTCAAGAAGGCCCTGGAGCAGTTCTGGGCCGGCCGCGCGAGCGCCGAGGAGGTCGAGGCCACGGCCGCCGGCCTGCGCCGCCGCACCCGGACGCGGCTCGCCGCGCTCGGCCTGGACACCCGCCTGCCCGCGATCCCCAGCGCGTTCTCGTTCTACGACCACGTGCTCGACGCGGCAGCCGTCCTCGGCGCGGTGCCCGACCGGTTCGCGGACCTCACGACGGCGGACGGCGGCCTGGACCTCGCGGGGTACTCGACCGTCGCCCGCGGCCGCGGGGACGACCTGCCGCTCGAGATGACCAAGTGGTTCGACTCGAACTACCACTACCTGGTGCCGGAGATCGGCCCCGGGACGGCGTTCCGGTACGCCAGCGACCGGCCCGTCCGCGAGCTCGCCGAGGGTCTCGCCGACGGCGTGCTCACCCGGCCCGTGCTCGTCGGGCCGGTGACGTTCCTGGCGCTCGCCAAGCCCGCGGAGGGCTCGCCCGAGGGCTTCCTGCCGATCGACCGCCTGGCCGACGTGCTGCCGGTGTACGCGGCGCTGCTCCGCGACCTGGCCCGCGCGGGCGCCACGTGGGTGCAGCTCGACGAGCCG
Organism: Actinomycetes bacterium; assembly: GCA_023388235.1. Taxonomy (GTDB): domain Bacteria; phylum Actinomycetota; class Actinomycetes; order Actinomycetales; family Cellulomonadaceae; genus Cellulomonas. Next base: position 10,279 of record JAEWGQ010000119.1, read on the forward strand.
GCGCTGGTGTCCGACTCGACCGGCGTGCCCGCCGACCGGCTGCTGGCGGCCGCCGCCGAGGCGTACCGCGCGCTCGCCACGGACCTGCCCGCCGCCGAGCGGCCGTCGATCCTGGTCGCGGCGCCCTACGGCGACCTCGGGGACGCGCTGCCGGTGCTGGCCGGCACCGACGTCGAGGGGCTCGCGGTCGACCTGGTCCGCGGGTCCGCCCCGGCGGCGCCCGTGCCCGGCCTCGCCGGCAAGGTGCTGGTCGGCGGCGTCGTCGACGGGCACAACGTGTGGCGCGCCGACCTCGACGCCGCGCTGGGGACGCTGGAGCACCTGGAGTCGCTCGGCGCCGCGCAGGTCGCGGTGTCGTCGTCGACCTCGCTGTTCCACCTCCCGCACGACGTCGAGGACGAGCCGGACCTCGACCCGACGCTGCGCTCGTGGCTGGCGTTCGCCGACCAGAAGATCGCCGAGGTCGTCACGCTCGCGACCGGCCTCACCGAGGGCCGCGAGGCCGTGCACGCCGAGCTGCTCGCCGCGTCCGACGCCCGCCGGTCCCGCGCGCAGGCGCCCGGCGTCGTCCGCCCCGACGTCCGCGCGCGCCTGGCGGACCTGCGCGAGGACGCGTTCCACCGCGGGGACTTCGCGGAGCGTCGCGCCGCGCAGACGGCCCGGCTGCGGCTGCCCGCGCTGCCGACCACGACGATCGGCTCGTTCCCGCAGACGGCCGAGATCCGCGCCGCCCGCACGGCGTTCGGTCGCGGCGAGCTGACCGCGGACCAGTACGAGGACGCCATGCGCGCCGAGATCCGCCGCGTCGTCGAGCTCCAGGAGCAGATCGGCCTCGACGTGCTCGTGCACGGCGAGCCCGAGCGGAACGACATGGTGCAGTACTTCGCCGAGCACCTGGACGGGTTCGCGGTGACCACCAACGGCTGGGTCCAGTCCTACGGGTCGCGGTGCACGCGCCCGTCGATCCTGTGGGGCGACGTGTCCCGGCCGGCGCCCATCACGGTGCCGTGGACCACGTACACCCAGTCGCTCACCCCGAAGCCGGTCAAGGGCATGCTCACCGGGCCCGTGACGATCCTGGCGTGGTCGTTCGTCCGCGACGACCAGCCCCTCGGGGACACCGCGAACCAGGTGGCGCTGGCGCTGCGGGACGAGGTCGCCGACCTGGAGGCCGCGGGCACGGCGATCGTGCAGGTGGACGAGCCCGCGCTCCGCGAGCTGCTGCCGCTGCGCGCCGAGGACCACGCGGCGTACCTGGACTGGTCGGTGCGGTCGTTCCGCCTGGCGACCTCGGGCGTGCGGCCGGACACCCAGATCCACACGCACCTGTGCTACTCGGAGTTCGGCGAGGTCATCGGCGCGATCGACGGCCTCGACGCCGACGTGACGTCCATCGAGGCCGCGCGGTCGAAGATGGAGATCCTGGCCGACATCGCCGCCGAGGGGTACCCGCGCGGCATCGGGCCGGGGGTGTACGACATCCACTCCCCGCGCGTGCCGAGCGAGGCCGAGGTCACCGAGCTGCTCACCGCGGCGGTCCGGGCGATCGACCCCGACCAGCTGTGGGTGAACCCCGACTGCGGCCTGAAGACCCGCCGGTACGCGGAGGTCACGCCGTCGCTCGAGCACGTCCTGGCCGCGACGCGCACCGTCCGCGCCGCGCTGGCGGTGCCGACCGCCTGACGCCCACCCCGGCCCGCCGGACGACGACGCCCCGGTCCCCCCGCGGGAGGACCGGGGCGTCGGTCGTGCCGGCCGCCGGCGTCAGGCGTTCGCGCGCTCCTGCGGCGCGTCGGCCCCGGCCTCGATGGTCGCCGGCGTCCCACCGGTCTGGACCTCGATGCGGCGCGGCTTGGCCTCCTCGGCCACCGGGATCGTCAGGGTGAGCACGCCGTCGGCGTACGACGCGTGGATGGCGTCCAGGTCGAGCCCGCGCCCCACGGTCAGCTGCCGGGCGTAGGTGCCGACCGGCCGCTCCTTGGCCAGCCACTGCTGGCCGTCCTCCGTGCGCGCGGTGCGCTGCGCCCGGATGGTCAGGGTGCGGTCGTCCACGTTCACGTCGATGGAGCCCGGGTCGGCGCCCGGCAGGTCGACGTGCAGGACGTAGTGGTCACCCGCGCGGTACAGGTCCATCGGCATGGACGCCGCGGCGCGCTGGGAGCCGAGCACCTGGCTCATGAGCCGGTCCATCTCCTGGAACGGGTCGAATCGCGTAGCCACAGCCCGTCACCTCCCTCGAGTCCGACGGGTCCCGGCCGCTCCGGGACCGCGGTGCTGCTCCGGCGGGGAGACCCTCGCCGGAAGGGGCTACGGCACCTGTTCTAGCACTCACGACCCGAGAGTGCTAACGATCGACGGACGTGTTCGCCCACAGCCGAACCCCCAGGTCAGGAGACCGTGGGCAGCCGGTGGCCGCCCTCCGTGGCGGCTGCCAGGGCCGACACGATGCGCACGTCGGCGTCCAGCCACGGCACGGTCAGCCACTCGCCGCGGGGCAGCCACAGCAGCGCGTCGTGCTCCACCAGCGGCTCCGGCGTGCCCTGCGCGACCGTGGCGAGCCAGAGCCGCATCTCGTACCGGTCGCTGAGGTGCCAGGCGCCGCGGTCGGGCCCGGGCAGCTCCGCCCCGAGGGCCACCTCGACGCCGAGCTCCTCGCGCAGCTCGCGGTGCAGGGCGTCCTCGGGCTCCTCGCCGGGCTCGACCTTCCCGCCCGGGAACTCCCACCGGCCGGCGAGGCTCACCGGCGAGCGGCGGCGTGCGGCGAGCAGGGCGGTCGGCGCGTCGAGGTCGTCGACCAGGGCGCCGGCGACGACGAGGACGGTCATGGGAGGAGTGTGCCAGCGCGGGCGCCCGGCCGCCGCGCCCGGTCAGCCCGCGAGCACCAGCCCGCCGAGGCTCACCCCGGCTGCCACCACGGTCGACACCGCGCCGAGCAGGAGCGGCCGCCCGCCGGTCCGCACCAGGCGCCCGACGTGGATCTGGGTGCCGAGCGCGGTCATCGCGGCCGCGAGCGCCAGCGTCGTGACCGGCTTCACGGCGGGCAGCACCGCGTCCGGCACCAGCCCGGCGGACCGGACCAGCACGGCCACGACGAAGCCGACGACGAACAGCGGCACCAGCGGCGCGCGCCGCCCCCCGGTCGGCGCCCCGGAGCGCCGGCGGACCACCCCGACGCCCGCCACCAGCGGGGCGAGCAGCAGGACGCGCGCGAGCTTCGCCACCACCGCGACCGTGAGCGCCGCCGCGGACACCGTGCCGGCGGCCGCCACCACCTGGGCGACCTCGTGCACCGACATCCCCGCCCACAGCCCGGCGACGCGGTCGGACAGCCCGAGGGCGCCCGCGACGACCGGCAGGGCGACGAGCGCGATGCTCCCGTAGACCGTCACCAGCGCGACCGCCGTGGCGACGTCCTCCTCGTCGGCCTCCGCCACCGGGCTCATGCCCGCGACCGCCGCGGCGCCGCAGATGGAGAAGCCCGTGGCGACCAGCAGGGTCAGCGGGCGGCCCACCCCGAGCCGCGGACCCAGCCAGAGCGTGGCGGAGAACGTCGCGGCCACGGTCACCAGCAGCACCGCCACCTCGCGCAGCCCGAGCCCGAGCAGGTCCCCGAGCGAGAGCTGCAGCCCCAGCAGCACCACCCCGGCCCGCAGCAGCCGCCGTCCGGCCCACGCGAGGCCGGGGTCGAGCGCCGCGGGCACCAGGCCCGCCGACCGGGCGACCGCGCCGACGGCGATCGCGACGAGCAGGCCGGGCAGGACCGGGACGACGAGCGTCAGGCCCGCGCAGAGAGCGGCGACCGCGACGGCGGCGAGCACCCCGGGGGCGAGCTCGCGCACCGACGAGGCGGCGCGGGAGGACGCGGTGGGCGTGGCAGGACTGGGCACGGTTCCAGCGTGCGCCCCCGGTGGGCCGCCGGGAACGCCGGATCCGCTCGCGACCTCTAGCCTGAGGCTATGGCTTCCTCGCCCGACGACCGCGACCCGGGCGACGCGCGCGTCCCGCCGGACCGCCGCGTCCCGCTCGGCGCGCTGGAGCTCCTCGACGCGGTGGACGCGCACGGGTCGCTGTCGGCGGCGGCGCGCGCCCTCGGGCTGGCGCAACCCTCGGTCAGCACCGGCCTGCGGCGGCTGGAACGGCAGACGGGCCTGACGCTCGTCACCCGCGCGGCCTCGGGGACGCGGCTCACCGGCGCCGGGGCCGCGCTCCTGGCCCGGGGGCGCGACGTGCTCGCGGCGTCGGACGCGCTGGAGCGCGAGGTCGTGGCGCTGCGCACCGCGCAGCAGGGCCGCGTCCAGGTGGCCGCGAGCCTGAGCGTGGCGGAGTACCTGGTGCCCGGCTGGCTCGCCTCCCGGCCGGCGGGATCGGCCGTGGTCGACCTGGTGGTCGCGAACTCCCGGGACGTCATGGACGCCGTGCTGCACGGGCGGGCGGACCTCGGTTTCGTCGAGGGCCCGGACGTCGCGGACGGGCTCGAGGCCCGGGACCTCGCCGCGGACGAGCTCGTGGTCGTGGTCGCGCCGGGCCACCCGTGGGCGCGCCGGCGCCGGCCGCTCACCGCCGCGGAGCTCGCGGCCGCCCCGCTCGCGGTGCGGGAGTCGGGCTCGGGGACCCGGGCGGTGCTCGAGCGGGCGCTCGCCGCGGCCGGTCACCCGCCGACGGGCTCGCCCGCGCAGCTCGGGTCGACGTCGGCGGTCAAGAACGTGGTGCGGGGCGGGACCGCCGCCGCCGTGCTGTCGCGTCTGACTGTCGCGGACGAGGTCGCGCGCGGGGACCTGCGCGTGGTGCCCGTCGAGGGCGTGGACCTGCGCCGGACGCTCCGGGTGGTGTGGGTCCGGGGCCGGCGGCTGCCGCCGGCGGTGCGGGAGCTGGCCGAGCACGTCCTGCGCGAGGCGGGGCGCACGCCGCGTCCGGGGCGCACGCCGCGTCCGGGGCGCACGCCG
>JAEWGQ010000133.1 GCA_023388235.1 Actinomycetes bacterium
TGTACTTGCCGACCGCCGCGAAGGCGATGCGGTCGTAGATCTCGGACACCTTGTGCAGCGCGCGGGACGGGTTCTCGGTCGCGAACGCGATGCCGTCGTCGTAGGCGAGCACCACCACGGACCGGCCGCGGGCGATGCCCTTGCGGGCGTAGTCCGCCCGGTCCTTCATCAGCTGCTCGGGCGAGACGTAGAACGGCATGCTCATCTCGGGGCCCCCGCGTGGTCGTGGGCGGTCATCGGGCGTCGTCCTCGCGCCGTGCGCGGGCGTGCTGCTCGGCGCGGTCGGCCAGCACCGCGGCCACCACCTCGCCGAGCGCGTCCTGGGGCACCCGCAGGTAGCCGGCGGACGTGACGGTCGCGACGACCGGCCAGATCCGCCGCGACTGGTCCGGGCCGCCCGTCGCCGAGTCGTCGTCGGCAGCGTCCACCAGCGCCTCGACGGCCACCCGCACGGCCGCCGCGGCGTCCAGGCCCGGCTGCCACAGCTTCTTCAGCGACCCGCGCGCGAACACCGAGCCCGAGCCGACGCTGTGGTGCTGGTGCTCCTCGTACCGGCCTCCGGTGACGTCGTAGGAGAAGATCCGCCCCGTGCCGCGGTCCAGGTCGAACCCGGCGAACAGCGGCACGACCGCCAGCCCCTGCATCGCCAGGCCCAGGTTCCCGCGGATCATCGTCGCGAGCCGGTTCGCCTTGCCGTCCAGCGACAGCAGCGTGCCCTCGATCTTCTCGTAGTGCTCGAGCTCGAGCTGGAACAGCCGGACGAGCTCCACCGCCAGCCCGGCCGTCCCCGCGATGCCGACCGCGGAGTAGTCGTCCGCCGGGAAGACCTTCTCGATGTCCCGGGAGGCGATCTGCGAGCCCATCGTGGCGCGCCGGTCGCCCGCCATCACCACGCCGCCGTCGAACGTCAGGGCGACGATGGTCGTCGCGTGCGGCGCGCCGGGCACCTCACCGACCGGCAGCGGCGAGCGGCGCCCCGGCAGCAGGTCCGGGGCGTGCAGGGCGAGGAAGTCGACGAAGGACGACGAACCGGGCGTGGTGAACGCGTCCGGCAGCCGTCCCGCCGAGGTCAGCGGGTCCGTCGGCACGCGTCACTGACCGCCCTTCTGCACGAAGCCGCGGACGAACTGCTCGGCGTTCGTCTCCAGCACGTCGTCGATCTCCTCGAGGAGGGCGTCGACCTCGGCGTCCCGCTGCTGCGCGGCGGCGGCCACCTGCTCGACGTCCGGGCCGTCGACCGGCTCGTCGTCCTCGCGACGGTCCCGAGCGCGTTCCTGGCCAGCCATGTGCACCTCCGCCGGTAGTCCGTCCGGGCCCGGCCACCCGCGCCGGCCCCGCAGTGGCACCACCCTAGGCCCTGATCAGGAGCCGAGCGCCGCCAGCAGCGCGCCGACGTCCGGCGACGCGTCGAGCAGGCCCTCGACGTGCGCCCGGGTGCCCCGCAGCGGGTCGCGCATCGGCACCCGCTGCAACGTCGGCGCCCCCGGCACGTCGAACACCACCGAGTCCCACGACGCCGCCGACACGTGCGCCCCGAACCGGGCGATCGTCTCCCCGCGGAAGTACGCGCGGGTGTCCTCCGGCGGGTGCGTCACCGCGCGCGCCACCGCCTCGTCCGTGACCAGCCGCTCGACCGCGCCCGCGCCGACCAGGCGGTGGTACAGCCCGCGCTCCGGGCGCACGTCCGACCACTGCAGGTCCACCGCCGCGATCCGCGGGTGGTCCCAGTCCAGGTGGTCGCGCCGGCGCAGGCCCTCCAGCAGGCGCATCTTCGCCAGCCACTCGACCTCCCGCGCGCACGACGCGGGGTCCGTCGCGAGCCGGTCCAGCAGCGAGCCCCACCGGGCCACCACGTCGGCGGTCTGCTCGTCCACCGGCGCGGCGCCGCGGCCCAGCGCGGTGCGGACCGCGTGCAGGTACTCGCGCTGCACCTCCAGCGCGGTCAGCCGCCGGCCGTCCGCGAGCGGCAGCCGCGCCGTCAGCGTCAGGTCGTGGCTCACCGTGTGCACCGCGCGGACCGGGTCGGCCAGGGTCAGCCGGTCCAGCGCCGCGCCGAGGTCCGCGGCGTCCCCGGCGGCCGCGCGCTCCACCAGCCACAGCACCAGCGACGTGGTGCCGAGCTTGAGGTACGTCGCGACCTCCAGCTGGTTCGCGTCCCCGATGATGACGTGCAGCCGGCGCCAGCGGTCCGGGTCGGCGTGCGGCTCGTCCCGGGTGTTGACGATCGGGCGGCGCAGGGTCGTCTCGAGCCCCACCTCGGCCTCGATGTAGTCCGCGCGCTGCGCCAGCTGGAACCCCGGCTCCTCCCCGCGCTGCCCGAGCCCGACCCGCCCCGCGCCCGTGAACACCTGCCGCGTGACCAGGAACGGCATCAGCCGGGACGCCAGGTCGGCGAACGGCACGGCGCGGTCCACCAGGAAGTTCTCGTGCGTGCCGTACGTCGCGCCCTTGCCGTCGACGTTGTTCTTGTACAGCGCCACGTCCGGCAGCGCCTGGGTCGAGGCCAGCGCCCGCACCGACGCCAGCATGACGAGCTCGCCCGCCCGGTCCCACCGCACGGCGTCCAGGGGGTTCGTGACCTCCGGCGAGGAGTACTCCGGGTGCGCGTGGTCCACGTACAGCCGGGCGCCGTTCGTGAGGATGACGTTCGCGGCGCCCGGGTCCTCGTACTCCTCGACCAGCGACCGCGCGACCTCCTGCGGGCCGTCGGCGGTGCGCGGCGGGAGTCCGGCGCCGGGGGTGCCGGCGCCCGCGTCGCCCGACGGCGCCGGGCGCGACGGGTCGTCCGTGAGCAGCGACGGGTGCGCCGCCGCCCGCTGCAGGTGGAACCCGCGGGCGTCCTGCAGCGGGTCCTCGTCGTCGTAGTCCCAGCGGGCCTTCTGCCGCCCGCCCTGCCGGGCCGCGGCGTGCACCGCGACGACGTGGCTGGACAGCAGCATCGGGTTCGCCGTCGGGCGGCCGGGCTGCAGCACGCCGTACTCGGTCTCGATCCCCATCACGCGGCGCACGGTCACACCCGCCACCCTACGGTCCGCACCCCCGGACGCCCCCTGCCGCCCTGGGCGA
>JAEWGQ010000140.1 GCA_023388235.1 Actinomycetes bacterium
CCGCGAGGACCATGAACGTCATGATGATCGTCAGCGGCGTGTTGCGCAGGAGGTTCACGTAGGTCGAGCCGGCCCACCGCAGGCTCGAGACGGGGGAGATCCGCATGAGCGCGAGCGCCGTGCCGAGCACGAGCGCGAGGATCGCGGCCCAGAACGTCAGCTGGATGTTGACCCAGAACGCGCCGAGCACGTCGTACTCCCGGGCGAGCGCCCAGGTCTGCGACAGGTAGTCACCCACGGTTGGTGGTCCTCCGGGAGGGTACGGGCCGGGCCGGGTCGACGGCCCGGTGGCCGGGGGAGCCGCGCGCCGGTGCGCCGCTCCCCCGTGACGTGGAAGGTCAGGCGCAGGGGTCGACCGTCGGCGGGTTCTCGCTCGCGTTCGGCGTGTACCCGGTGCCCTCGGTGTTCTTGCTGACGAACTCCTCCCAGGAACCGTCCTCGATCATCTTCTCAATCGCGGCGTTGACGTCCTCGCAGACTTCGTTGTCCTGGGGCAGGCCGACGCCGTAGCGCTCGGTCGAGAACGGCGCCCCGACCACCTTCACCTTGCCCTGGTTCTGCGGCTGCGCCGCGAGGCCCGCGAGGATGATGTCGTCGGTCGTGACGGCGTCGACCTGGCCCGCCGTGAGCGCGGTGACGCACTCGGCGTACCCGGGGCGCTCGAGGAGCTGCACGCCCGCGGCGTACTCGTCCTTGATGCGCTGCGCGGACGTCGAGCCCGAGACGGAGCAGAGGTTCTTGCCCTCGAGCGACTCGGGGCCGGTGATGTCGGTGTTGTCCTCGGCGACGAGCAGGTCCTGCCCGGCGACGAAGTACGGGCCGGCGAACGCGACCGTCTCCTTGCGCGTGTCCGTGATGGAGTACGTCGCGAAGATCATGTCGACCTGACCGGTCTGCAGCATCGTCTCGCGCTGCGCGGACGGTGCCTCGACCCACTCGATCTGGTCCTCGGGGAAGCCGAGCTCGCCCGCCACGTAGGTCGCGACGTCGACGTCGAACCCCGTGTAGGTCGACCCGTCCTGGTACCCCAGGCCGGGCTGGTCGAACTTGATGCCGATCTTGACCGTCTCGCCGCCGCCGTCGGCGGTCTGCTCGGTGTCCGTGGTCGTGCTCTCGCCGCCGACGTCGCCGCCGCCGCACGCTGCGAGCGTGAGCGCGGTGAGAGCGGCCAGCGTGGCAGCACCTGCGTGTCGTGTGCGCATCGTTCCTACCCTTCGTGAGTGGTGGCCGTCCGACGACGGTGTGCCGTGTCGGTCGGCCGGGTGTGGGGGGCCGGGTGGCCCGGTCCGTGGTGGTCGGTGCGTGGTCGTGGTGTCGGGTCCTCCGGACCGGTCCGGTTGCGGCGCCTCGCTGCTCCGCCCGGTGCGTCTCCGGTGGTCAAGTCCCCGGTCCGGGGCTCAGTGCGTGAGGATCTTGGAGAGGAAGTCCTGGGCGCGCTCGCTCTTCGGCGCGGTGAAGAACTCCTCGGGGTGGGCCTCCTCGACGATCTGGCCGTCCGCCATGAAGACGACACGGTTGGCGGCCTTTCGGGCGAAGCCCATCTCGTGGGTGACGACGATCATGGTCATGCCCTCCTTGGCGAGCGAGACCATGACGTCGAGGACCTCGTTGATCATCTCGGGGTCGAGCGCCGACGTGGGCTCGTCGAACAGCATGACCTTGGGCTTCATCGCGAGGGCCCGGGCGATGGCCACGCGCTGCTGCTGGCCGCCCGAGAGCTGCGCGGGCATCTTCTGCGCCTGGTTCTTCACGCCGACCCGGTCGAGGAGCGCCAGGGCGCGGTCCTTGGCGTCCTTGGCCCGCTCGCGGCGCACCTTGACGGGCCCGAGCGTCACGTTGTCGAGGATCGTCTTGTGCGCGAACAGGTTGAAGGACTGGAAGACCATGCCGACGTCGGAGCGCAGGCGTGCGAGCGCCTTGCCCTCCTGAGGCAGCGGCTCCCCGTCGACGAGGATCTCGCCCGAGTCGATCGTCTCGAGCCGGTTGATCGCCCGGCACAGGGTCGACTTGCCCGAGCCGGACGGTCCGATGACGACGAGCACCTCGCCGCGCCGGACCGTGAGGTTGATGTCGCGCAGCACGTGGAGCTCGCCGAAGTGCTTGTTCACGTCGCGCAGCTCGACGAGCGGCTCACCGAGGACCTGCTCGGCGGGGAGGGGCTGAGCGTCCTGCGCGCTGCGCTGCGCGTCGGACGGCGAAGGGGTTTCGTCGGCCATTCCTGGACACTATGTCCCTTCTGTTGCACGGTGCCACCTCATCCGGCAACAACCGGGCAACAGTTCAGTAACACGGCACCCGGAGCCGTACCCTGGACGGTGATGTCCACGATCGCCCCCGCCCCTGTCCCGGCTGCCCCCGCACTCCGCTCCAGCGCCGCTGCGCCAGCCGACGACGCGCACCCCCGCACCTACGTCGTGCGCACGCTCGGGTGCCAGATGAACGTCCACGACTCCGAGCACATGGCGGGGATGCTCGAGCAGGCGGGCTACGTGGCGGCGACGCCCGAGGCCGCGGCGGCCGAGGAGGCCGACGTCATCGTCATCAACACGTGCGCGGTGCGCGAGAACGCCGCCGACCGGCTGTACGGCAACCTCGGCCGGCTCGCGGGAGCCAAGCGCGCGCGCCCCGGCATGCAGATCGCCGTCGGCGGCTGCCTCGCCCAGAAGGACCGGTCCGGCATCGTCGAGCGGGCGCCGTGGGTGGACGTCGTGTTCGGCACGCACAACCTGGACGTCCTGCCGGTGCTGCTGGAGCGGGCCCGGCACAACCGCGCGGCCGAGGTCGAGATCGCGGAGTCGCTGCAGGTCTTCCCCTCGACGCTGCCGACGCGCCGCGAGTCCGTGTACGCGGGCTGGGTGTCGATCAGCGTCGGGTGCAACAACACGTGCACGTTCTGCATCGTCCCGCACCTGCGCGGCAAGGAGCGCGACCGCCGCCCGGGCGACGTGCTCGCCGAGGTCGCGGCGCTCGTCGACCAGGGCGCGATCGAGGTCACCCTGCTCGGCCAGAACGTCAACTCCTACGGCGTGGAGTTCGGCGACCGGGGCGCGTTCGCGAAGCTGCTGCGCGCGGCCGGCGCGACGCCCGGCCTGGAGCGGCTCCGCTTCACCTCACCGCACCCCGCGTCGTTCACGGACGACGTGATCGCCGCGATGGCCGAGACCCCCGCGGTGATGCCGAGCCTGCACATGCCGCTGCAGTCCGGGTCCGACCGCATCCTGCGCGCGATGCGCCGGTCGTACCGGTCCGAGAAGTTCCTCGGCATCCTGGACCGCGTCCGCGCGCGGATGCCGCACGCGGCGATCACCACCGACATCATCGTCGGGTTCCCGGGGGAGACCGAGGAGGACTTCGCCGAGACGCTGCGCGTGGTCGAGGCGTCCCGGTTCTCGTCGGCGTTCACGTTCCAGTACTCGCCGCGCCCCGGCACGCCGGCCGCCGACCTGCCCGACCAGCTGCCGAAGGCGGTCGTGCAGGAGCGGTACGAGCGCCTGGTCGCGCTGCAGGACCGGATCGCGCTGGAGGAGATGCGCACGCAGGTCGGCCGCACCGTCGAGGTGCTGCTGGCGGAGGGCGAGGGCCGCAAGGACGGGGCGACGCACCGGCTGTCCGGCCGCGCCGCCGACAACCGCCTGGTGCACCTCGCGCTGCCGGACGGCCTGCCCGCCGCCGACGCGCCCCGACCGGGCGACCTCGTGACGGTCGACATCACGCACGCCGCGCCGCACCACCTCGTCGCGGACTCCGCGGTCCGGGGCGGGTCGTTCGCGGTCCGCCGCACCCGGGCGGGCGACGCGTGGGAGCGGCGGCAGTCCGGTGCGGACGACCACGCGCACGGCGGGTCCGGCGACGCCTGCGGCACCGGCGGCGGCGGGCCGGCTGCGCCCGTGCTGCTCGGCCTGCCGACCCTCGGCACGCGCTGACCCCGGCGCGCGCCGACCCCCGGCACGCGCCGACCCCCGGCGCGCGCCGACCCCCGGCACGCGCTGACTCCCGCCACGCGCCATGCCGGCGGCGGGCTCAGACCTGCGGCGGCAGCAGCGTGTCGAACGACGCGAAGCTCTGCACCCCGGTGCCGAGCCCGCAGGAGATGAGCTGGTCGAGCTGCTCGGCGGTCACCCCGTGCTCGAGGTCGGTGGACACCTCGCTGTACACGGCGATCTGGCCCTCCTCCTCGCGCAGGTAGAGCTTCGGCCAGATGCGCTCGCGGTTCCAGTCGTTGAGCGCCAGGGTCACGGCCCGGCGGCTGTCCACCGGGAGCTGGCGGTGCCACCGGCCGCGCACCTGCAGGATCTCGTGCTGCTCGCCGAGCAGCAGGAACCAGAACCGCGAGTCGTTCCAGACGCCCGTCAGGTCCCCGTCCTCGTCCACGCGGTAGTGGTACCCCCGGGCGGACAGCGCCGAGGCCACGCGGTCCCGGGTGAGGGGGGTCGGCCGGGCCTGGAGCGGCACCCGCCGCTCGGAGGTCGTGGCGGCCGACCGCGTCGCGAGCACGCGGGACAGCCAGCCGGGGGTGCGGGGCTCGGTCACGGCGCCACCCCGGCCGGGTCGGGGTACAGCTCGTCGATCGCGTCGAAGAACGTGCTGGACGTCGACAGCCCGCAGAACAGGATCTGGCTGAGCTGCGCGTCGGTGACGCCGTGCTCGAGGTCGGTGGAGACCTCCGCCACGACGTGCACCATGCCGTTGTCCCGCACCCGCACGTACGCCTTCGGCCAGATGCGCTCGGCGTTCCACTCCGTGCAGGCGTCCAGCACCTCCTCGAGGCGCTCGATCGCGATCTCGCGGTTCCACTGCCCCCGGACCTGGAGGATCTCCTGGTCCTCGCCGAACAGGAAGAAGTAGAACAGCCGGCCGCGCCACAGCCCGCCGAGGTCGCCGTCGTCGTCGGTGAAGTAGTGGAAGTCGTTGCGCTGGAACCACCGGACGATGCGGTCGGGCGACAGGGGGGTCGGGCGGCCGTCGTCGACGGTCACGGTGCCGTCGCCGCCGTCGCGCAGGCCGCCGCGGCCGGGGTTCGAGGGCGCCGTGCCGGACTCGTGGCCGCGCGCGGGACGGTCGGCTCCGCGGCGTGGGCGACGGTTCCGGAACAGACCCATGAGGTCACCCTACCCGCGGGCGCGCGGGGCGCCAGGGGGCCCGCGACGGACCGGGGCGGGTGCGCCCGGGCTGGCACCCGGGCCCGCGCCGGGGCATAGTCTCGTGCCGATGCGCGTCGCCCTGACGCCGTCACCTGCACGGATGCCAGCCGTGCGGGCGCCCGCCGCCCGCACCGAGGACGAGGACGGACATGGGCTTCTTCACCAAGCCGGACGCCGGGGCGGCCGCCGCCGGACCCGCGCCGCTGTCGCACGAGCGGATCACCGCGGTGCTGGACGCGCGCGAGATGAACTACGGCGTGGACGACGACGGCGACATCGGCGGGTACTGGGACGGGCACCTCTTCTACTTCTTCCGCATGGGCGGGAACAAGGAGTACCTGCAGGTCCGGGGCCGCTGGAACCGCAAGGTCGGGATCGACCAGTACGCCCGCGTGGTCGACCTGGTGAACACCTGGAACTCCGAGAAGCTGTGGCCCAAGGGCTACGTGCGCGCCGAGGACGACGTCGTCGGCGTGTACGCCGAGCACACCGTGGACTACGAGCACGGCGTCACCGACGAGCAGATCGACCTGCACCTCGCGTGCGGCATCACCACGGCGCTGAGCCTGTTCGAGCAGCTCGACGAGGCGTTCCCCGCCGAGGCCGCCGCCGCCAAGGCCGAGTACGAGAGCGAGTGACGCACCGGCGATGACGGACCCCGCCGGCCGGGCGTTCCAGGTCGACCTGCACGGCGTGGTCGACCTGCTCGCCCGGCACCTGTACTCCGGTCCGCGGGTCTACGTGCGCGAGCTGCTGCAGAACGGCGTGGACGCGATCACCGCGCGCCGGGCGGCCGATCCCGGCTGCCCGGCGACGGTGCGCCTGCGCCCGCTCGCGGACGGCTCGCTCACGGTCGAGGACTCCGGCATCGGCCTGACCCGCGCCGAGGCGGAGGAGCTGCTCGCCACCGTCGGGCGCTCCTCCAAGCGCGACCTCGACCTCGGCCTGGGACGCGAGGAGTTCCTCGGGCAGTTCGGCATCGGCCTGCTGTCCGCGTTCATGGTCGCGGACGAGATCGAGCTGGTGTCCCGGTCCGCCCGCGACGCCGGCGCTCCCGCCGTGCGGTGGACCGGCCGCGCCGACGGGTCGTACGACCTGGTCGAGCTGCCCGGCGCCGACCTGCCGGCCGGCAGCACCGTGCGGCTGCGCCCGCGGCGCGACCTGGAGCATTGGCTCGCGGGCGAGACGGTCGCGGCGCTGGCGGCGGAGTTCGGGTCGCTGCTGCCCGTCGACGTCGCGGTGGAGGTGCCGCTCGGCACCGTCCCCGCCGCCGACGGGCCGCTACCGGTCGACGGGTCGCCCCGGCCCGGGCACGTCTGGCGGCGCGTCACGGCGCCGCACCTGCCCTGGGCGCGGACGGGCGCGGACGAGGCCGAGCGCACCCGCGTGCTGACGCGCTACTGCGAGGAGACCTTCGGGTTCACCCCGCTGGCGCACCTCGACCTGGAGGTGCCGCTCGCCGGCATCAGCGGCGTCGCGTTCGTGCTGCCCGCCGCGGTGCCCCCGGGCGGCGGCGGGACGCACCGCGTCTACGTCAAGCGGATGCTGCTCGGCGCCCGGGTCGAGGGGCTGCTGCCGGACTGGGCGTTCTTCGTCCGGTGCGCGATCGACGCCTCCGGCCTGCGCCCGACCGCCTCCCGCGAGCAGCTGTACACCGACGAGGTGCTGCTCGCGGCGCAGGAGGCGCTCGCCGCGCAGGTGCGGGACTGGACGCTGCGCACGCTGGAGTCCGGCACGGCGCTCGCCCGGCAGTTCGTCACGACCCACCACCTCGCGGTGCGGTCGCTCGCGCTGACCGACGACACGATGCTCGACCTGGCCGCGCGGATCCTGCCGTACGAGACGACCGACGGGACGCTGACCCTCGCCGAGGTCGCCGAGGAGCACGGGCGGGTCGTGTACGCGCCCACGCTGGAGGACTACAAGCGGATCGCGCCCGTCGCCCGGGCGCAGGGCGTGGCCGTGGTGAACGCCGGGTACGTCTACGACGCGGACCTGCTGACCCGGCTCGGTGCCCGGAACCAGCTGGGCGTCGAGGTGCGCCCCCTCGGCGCCGGGGACATCGCCCAGGTGCTGGCGCCGGTGCCGCCGGAGCGGGAGCTCGCCACCCTCGACGCAGTGCGCGCCGCCGGCGAGGTGCTGCGCCCGCTCGACTGCGAGCCGCTGCTGCGCACGTTCGAGCCGGCCGACCTGCCCGCCCTCCTGCTGCACGACCGCGACGGCGAGCACCAGCGCGACCTGCGCGCGGCGATGGCCGCCGCGGACGACGTGTGGAGCGACGTGCTGTCCGGGTTCGCCGCCCCCGCCGCCGCCCGCCAGCTCGTGCTCAACGACGCGAGCCCGCTGGTGCGCGACCTGCTGGCCGCGCCGCCGGGCGACGTCACCGCGGCCGGGCTGCGGTCGCTGTACGTCTCGGCGCTGCTGCTGGCGGGCGAGCCGCTGCGCTCCCGGGACTCCGAGCTGATGTCCGGCTCCCTGGCGGTCCTGCTGCGCGCGGGGCTCGCGGGGGGCACCGACCACGACGGGGCCGGGGGACCGGCCGGGCAGGAGCAGGCGTGAGCACGGCCCGCGCCACCACCTGCGCACGCGACGACGAGGGGACCGCACGATGACCCGCACGCTGGACGAGGCGAACCACGAGATCACCCGGGTGCGGCAGATGCCGTACGGGCTCGCCCGGACCCAGGCCGCCGAGCGCCAGGTGCGGCTCGTGGACGCCGAGGGCCCGGACGCCGCCCGCGCCTACGCGCTCGGGACGCTCGTCGAGGCCTACCAGTGGGGCGGCGAGGTCGACCGCTCGTTCGTCGCGTTCGCGCGCCTGCTGCGCTGGTGGGACGAGCACCCGGAGCAGTTCGACGACGCGGACCGGCACGGCCTGTTCTGGTCGTTCAAGTGGATGGTCAGCGGCCTCGCGGACTTCCCGACCGTCCCGGCGGAGCAGATCGACCGCACGCTCGCCGACATGGAGCGCCGGTACGCCCTCGCCGGCAACGGGATGGACGCCGTCGCGTACGAGCGGTTCGCCTGGGCGCGCCAGCGGGGCGCCGCGGACGTCGAGTCCGCCTACCAGGCCTGGGTCGCCACCCCTCGTGACGACTACTCCCAGTGCGAGGCGTGCGACCCCGGCGACCGCGCCGCCTGGCTGCTGGCCACCGACCGCGTGCCGGAGGGGATCCGGCTGATCGAGCAGACGCTCGCCGAGAACCCGTCCTGCGCGTCCGAGCCGGCCGACATGCTGTCGTACCTCGCCGAGGCGTACCTCGACACCGGCCGCCCGCGGGACGCCGCCCGCACCCACCGCCGCGCCGTCGCGGCGCTCGCGGAGGCCGAGTCCGACATGGTCGGGGCCCGGGGCCGGCGCATCCGGCTGCTGGCCCGCGGCGGCCAGGTCGACCGCGCCCTGCGCGCGCTCGAGGCGGACCAGCAGTACCTCACCGGCGGCGACACGCCGTACTCCCGGCTCGCGTTCGCGCGCCTGGTCGGCGCCGCCACGCACGTGCTCCGCCCCGGGCACGGGGACCGCGCGCTCCGCCTGACGACCGTCCCGGCGCGCACCGTCGCGGAGCTGGACGACTGGCTCCGCGCGCAGGCCGACGCGCTCGCGGCGCAGTTCGACGCACGGAACGGGACGACCGCGGAGAGCGAGTCCGTGGCCCGCGCCTGGCGCACCGAGCCGGCCGCGCACGCGCTCGACCTCGACGTGCTGCCCCGCGGGCTCGACCGCGCGACGGCCACGACCGCCCCTCGGCCCGCAGC
>JAEWGQ010000163.1 GCA_023388235.1 Actinomycetes bacterium
CCGGTGCCGCGCCGGGGGACCGCCCACCGCGCGGGCGGCGCCCTCTCGCTGTCGCAGGCCCGGCGGGTCGCGCTGCGCGCGCAGGGCCTCGACCGGCCGCGGCCGGAGCGTCCCGGGCCGGCGACGATGCGGCACCTGCAGCAGGTGGTCGACCGCGTCGGCCTGCTGCAGATCGACTCGGTGAACGTGCTCGCCCGGGCGCACCTCGTGCCGACGTTCTCCCGCGTCGGCCCGTACGACACCGCGCTGCTGGACCGCGCCTCCGGCCGGGCGCCGCGCCGGCTGGTCGAGACGTGGGCGCACGAGGCGTCCTACGTGCCGCCGGAGACGTACGCCCTGCTCGGGTGGCGGCGGCGCGCCTACCTCGCGCACGCGTGGGGGTCGATCCGCGAGGTCCCGCTGCGGTTCTCGCCGCTCGTCGACGAGGTCGTCGCGATGATCGCGGAGGACGGCCCGCTCACCGCGAGCGAGGTGCACGCCCGCGTCGAGACGGACGACCCGCGCACCGGCACCGAGTGGGGGTGGAACTGGACCGCGGCCAAGCGGGTGCTGGAGTACCTGTTCTTCACGGGCCAGGTCGCGTCGGCGCGCCGCAACGCGCAGTTCGAGCGGTGCTACGACCTCACCGAGCGGGTGCTCCCCGCCCACGTGCTCGCCGCGCCCGAGCCGGACGAGGACGAGGCGCTGCGCGCGCTGCTGTCGATCGCCGCCCGGGCGCACGGCGTGGCGTCCGAGCGGTGCCTGCTCGACTACTTCCGGCTGCGGGGGCTGCGGGCGCGCGCGGCCGTGCGGGACCTGGCGGCCGACGGCACCCTCGTCCCGGTCCGGGTCGCCGGCTGGGACCGCCCGGTCTACCTCGACCCGGCCGCGGACCTGCCGCGCCGCGCGTCCGGGCGGGCGCTGCTGAGCCCGTTCGACCCGCTGGTGTTCGAGCGGCGGCGGCTCGAGGAGCTGTTCGGGCTGCGGTACCGCATCGAGATCTACGTGCCGGAGGCCCAGCGCGTGCACGGCTACTACGTGCTGCCGTTCCTGCGCGGGGAGCGGCTCGCGGCGCTCGTGGACCTCAAGGCCGACCGGTCCGCCGGGGTGCTGCGGGTGCACGCCGCGCACGAGCCGCCGGGCATCCCCGCCCCCGCCCGCGGCGAGGACGGGCCGGCCGCCGTGGCGCACGACCTCGCCGACGAGCTCCGCCTGCTCGCCGGCTGGCTCGGGCTCCAGGACGTCGTGGTCGGGGACCGCACGGGGGAGCCGCGGGGGGCGCTCGCGGGGGTGCTGACCGCCGCGCTCGCCGCCCGCTGACCGCGGCGGGCCGCAGGCCGGGGCCCCGTGGGTTGCTGCCGGTCGCCGTCGCTCACCTACGATGGTCCGGGCCCGGCTGTGCGGTCGGGACGCCGGGACGCCCCGCGACACCAGCGCGGGACGCAGCGAGTCGGGAGTGCACGTGCCTGCGATCCTCGAGAAGGTCCTCCGCCTGGGCGAGGGACGGATCCTCAAGAAGCTGTCGGGCATCGCCCAGCAGGTCAACGCGCTGGAGGACAGCTTCACCGCGCTGTCCGACGCCGAGCTGCGCGAGGAGACCGACCGGTTCCGGGCCCGGCTCGCCGAGGGCGAGACCCTGGACGACCTGATGGCGGAGGCGTTCGCCGCGGTGCGCGAGGCCGCGCGCCGGACGCTCGGGCAGCGGCACTTCGACGTGCAGCTGCAGGGCGGCGCCGCGCTGCACCTGGGGAACATCGCCGAGATGAAGACCGGTGAGGGCAAGACGCTGGTCGCCACCGCGCCCGCCTACCTCAACGCGCTGACCGGCAAGGGCGTGCACGTCGTCACGGTCAACGACTACCTCGCGGGCTACCAGGCCGAGCTCATGGGCCGCGTGTACCGGTTCCTCGGGCTCACCACCGGCGTGATCCTGCAGGGCCAGACCCCGGCCGAGCGGCGCGTGCAGTACGCCGCCGACATCACGTACGGCACGAACAACGAGTTCGGCTTCGACTTCCTGCGCGACAACATGGCGTGGAGCACCGAGGAGCTCGTGCAGCGCGGCCACCACTTCGCCATCGTCGACGAGGTCGACTCGATC
Organism: Actinomycetes bacterium; assembly: GCA_023388235.1. GTDB lineage: Bacteria > Actinomycetota > Actinomycetes > Actinomycetales > Cellulomonadaceae > Cellulomonas. Next base: position 2,081 of record JAEWGQ010000163.1, read on the forward strand.
CTCATCGACGAGGCCCGGACGCCGCTCATCATCTCCGGGCCCGCGTCCGGCGACGCGAACCGCTGGTACGCCGAGTTCGCGAAGGTCGTGCGCCGCCTGCAGCCCGAGCGCGACTACGAGGTCGACGAGAAGAAGCGCACCGTCGGCGTCCTGGAGCCGGGCATCGAGCGCGTCGAGGACTACCTCGGCATCGACAACCTGTACGAGTCGCTGAACACCCCGCTGATCGGGTTCCTCAACAACGCCATCAAGGCCAAGGAGCTGTTCAAGCGCGACAAGGACTACATCGTCGACAAGGGCGAGGTGCTCATCGTCGACGAGCACACCGGCCGCGTGCTGCCGGGCCGCCGGTACAACGAGGGCATGCACCAGGCCATCGAGGCCAAGGAGGGCGTGCAGATCAAGGCGGAGAACCAGACGCTCGCCACGATCACGCTCCAGAACTACTTCCGCCTGTACTCCAAGCTCGCGGGCATGACCGGTACCGCCGACACCGAGGCGGCGGAGTTCCAGGGCACCTACAAGCTCGGCGTCGTGCCGATCCCGACGAACCGTCCGATGCAGCGCGTCGACCAGCCCGACCTCGTCTACAAGAACGAGGAGGGCAAGTTCGACGCCGTCGTCGCGGACATCGTCGAGCGCCACGCGCAGGGCCAGCCGGTGCTCGTCGGCACGACGAGCGTCGAGAAGTCGGAGCTGCTGTCGTCCAAGCTGAAGAAGCAGGGCGTCCCGCACGAGGTCCTCAACGCGAAGCAGCACGAGCGCGAAGCCGCGATCGTCGCGCTCGCGGGCCGCAAGGGCGCCGTGACGGTCGCGACGAACATGGCCGGCCGTGGTACGGACATCATGCTCGGTGGCAACGCCGAGTTCATGGCGGTCGCGGACCTCGCGGCGCGCGGCCTGGACGCGGCGGAGAACCCGGAGGAGTACGAGGCCGCCTGGCCCGACGCGCTGGAGAAGGCGAAGGCCGCGGTCGCCGCGGAGCACGACGAGGTCCGCGAGCTCGGCGGTCTGTACGTCCTCGGCACGGAGCGGCACGAGTCGCGCCGCATCGACAACCAGCTCCGTGGTCGTTCCGGCCGTCAGGGCGACCCGGGCGAGTCCCGGTTCTACCTGTCCATGCAGGACGACCTCATGCGCCTGTTCAACTCGACCCTCGCCGAGTCGATGATGAACCGCGCCGGGTTCCCCGACGACGTGCCGCTCGAGTCGAAGATGGTCACGCGCGGCATCGCGAGCGCGCAGGGCCAGGTCGAGTCGCGCAACTTCGAGATCCGCAAGAACGTCCTCAAGTACGACGACGTCCTGTCGCGCCAGCGCACCGTGATCTACGACGAGCGCCGCCGCGTGCTCGAGGGCGAGGACCTGCAGGAGCAGGTGCAGCACTTCCTCACCGACGTGGTCACCGCGTACGTCGAGGGCGCCACGGCCGAGGGGAACCCGGAGAGCTGGGACCTCGAGGGGCTGTGGACCGCGCTCAAGGCGGTGTTCCCCATCTCCATCACGGTGGACGAGGTCGTGGAGCAGGCCGGCGGCGAGACCCGCCTCACGAGCGAGATGCTGCTCGAGGAGATCCTCTCGGACGCCCGCATCGCCTACCAGAACCGCGAGGAGCAGCTCGGCGCGGCGAACATGCGCCAGCTCGAGCGTCGCGTGACGCTCTCGGTCCTCGACCGCAAGTGGCGCGAGCACCTCTACGAGATGGACTACCTCAAGGAGGGCATCGGGCTGCGCGCGATGGCGCAGCGCGACCCGCTGGTGGAGTACCAGCGCGAGGGCTTCCAGCTCTTCCAGGCGATGACCGAGGCCATCAAGGAGGAGACGGTCGGGTACCTCTTCAACCTCGAGGTCAAGGTCGCCGAGCCGGGTGCGGCCACGGGCCAGGCCCCGGCGATCTCCGTCGCGGGTGCGGCGCAGGCCGCGCAGTCGGCCGCGGGCCAGGCGCTCGGCGGCGCGGCGGGTGCGGCGT
>JAEWGQ010000332.1 GCA_023388235.1 Actinomycetes bacterium
CCGCTGGACAGGTCGACCACGGACGCGCCGCGCTGCGCGAACGTCGTCATGCGGCCGTCGTCCGCCGCGGACGCGCCGCCCGCGCCCGAGCGGCGCACGCGCGACCCGGACCCCTGGCGGGTCTCGACGACGCCCGCGGCCTCGAGCCGCTCGTAGGCCTCCGCGACCGTGGAGCGGGAGACGCCGAGGGCGGCGGCGAGCGCCCGCTGCGGGGGCAGCAGCACGCCGTCGGGCAGGGCGTTCGCGACCACGAGGTCCTCGACGGCCCGGGCGAGCAGCGCGGGCAGCGCGCCGGTGCCGTCGGCCCAGCCGCCGGCGAGGCGCGCCAGCTGAGCCGCACCCACGCCGCGCGTCACCACCGCCGGTCCTCCTCGCCGTCGCGGGCACCGCGTCCGCGCGCGGCCCCTGGTCCGCAGTCTAGGAACGGCGGTGGCGGCCCCAGGCCACTGCGCGCGGATTGGCCTGGCCGGGTGCCGGCCCACCGGCGACGCTGGGCGGGACATCGACGACGATGCAGGGAAGGGTGGTTCCACGATGACGACAGTCGTCCTGGTCGGCGCGCTCGACACGAAGCGCGACGACTACCGGTGGCTCCGCGAGGAGCTGCGCGCGCGGGGCGCGGACACGGTGCTGATCGACGTCGGCACGTTCTCCGACGGGGCCGACGCCGACGTGGCCCCCGCCGAGGTGGCGGCCGCCGCGGGCCACGACCTGGAGGCGCTGCGCGCGGCGCACGACCGCGGGGCCGCGATGGCCGCGATGGCGGACGGCGCCGCGGTGCTGGTGCGGCGGCTGTACGACGAGGGCCGGCTCGACGCCGTGCTCGCCGCGGCGGGCTCGGGCGGGTCGTCCGTCGCCGCGCACGCGATGCAGGCGCTGCCCGTCGGCGTCCCCAAGCTGCTGGTGTCCACGATGGCGTCCGGCGACGTGTCGCCGTACGTGGGCGCCACCGACGTCACGCTGATGTACTCCGTCGCGGACGTCGCCGGGATCAACTCCGTGTCGCGCGTCGTGCTGGGCAACGCGGTCGCCGCCGCGTGGGCGATGGCCGAGGAGCACCGCGCCCGCGCCACGCGGCCCGCGCCCGCCGACGACCGGCCGCTGGTCGGCGCCAGCATGTTCGGGCTGACCACCCCCGCCGTCGAGGAGGCGAAGGCCCGGCTCGAGGAGCTCGGGTACGAGGTCGTGGTGTTCCACGCCACCGGCTCGGGCGGGCGCGCGATGGAGGCGCTCGTCGAGGGCGGGTTCCTCGCCGGCGTCCTCGACCTCACCACCACGGAGCTCGCCGACGAGCTGGTGGGCGGCGTCCTGACCGCCGGGCCGCGCCGGCTGGAGGCCGCGGGCCGCCACGGCGTGCCGCAGGTCGTGTCGACCGGAGCCCTGGACATGGTGAACTTCGGCGGCCGGGAGACGGTGCCGGAGCGGTTCGCCGACCGGACGTTCCTCGTGCACAACCCCACCGTGACGCTCATGCGGACCACCGAGCAGGAGTCGGCGGAGCTCGGGCACCTGATCGCCGGCAAGCTCCGCGACGCCACGGGCCCGGTGCACGTGCTGGTGCCGGAGCGCGGGTTCTCCGGCATCGACGTCGAGGGCGGCCCGTTCGCCGACCCGGACGCCGACGCCGCGGTGGTCACCGCCCTCGAGGACGGGCTGGCCGGGACGCGCGTGCCGGTCGAGCGGCTGGACCTCGCGATCAACGACCCCGGCTTCGGCACCGCCGCCGCCGACGCGCTGCACCGCCTCATCACCACGGCCGCCACCGCGGCGGCACCGCACGAAGGGATGCGCTGATGGACCGCTCGACCGCACTCGCCCGCCTCCGGGACACCGTCGCCGCGGGCCGCCCGATCATCGGCGGTGGCGCCGGGACCGGGCTGTCCGCCAAGTCGGCGGAGGCCGGCGGGATCGACCTGCTGATCATCTACAACTCGGGGCGGTACCGGATGGCCGGCCGCGGCTCGCTCGCCGGGCTGCTGTCCTACGGCGACGCGAACCAGATCGTGCTCGACATGGCCGCCGAGGTGCTGCCGGTCGTGCGCGACACCCCGGTGCTGGCGGGCGTCAACGGCACCGACCCGTTCCGCCTCATGGGCCCGTTCCTCGACCAGCTCAAGGCCCTCGGCTTCGCGGGCGTGCAGAACTTCCCGACGATCGGGCTCATCGACGGCGTGTTCCGCGCCAACCTCGAGGAGACCGGCATGGGCTTCGGCCTGGAGGTCGACATGATCCGGGCCGCGCACGAGCGCGACCTGCTCACGACCCCGTACGTGTTCGACCCGGAGCAGGCCGTCGCGATGACCGAGGCCGGCGCGGACGTGCTGGTCCCGCACATGGGCCTGACGACGTCCGGGACGATCGGCGCGCAGACCGCGCTGACCCTCGACGAGTCGGTGGCGCGCGTGCAGGCGATGGCCGACGCGGCGCACCGGGTGAACCCCGACGTGCTGGTGCTGTGCCACGGCGGCCCCATCGCGGAGCCGGCCGACGCGCAGTACGTGCTCGAGCGCACCGAGGGGGTCGTCGGGTTCTTCGGCGCCTCGTCGATCGAGCGGCTCCCCACCGAGGTGGCGATCCGCGAGCAGACGGAGCGGTTCAAGGCCGTCACGTTCTGACGCGCGCGACCGCGCGGCCCCCGGCGGGTCGCGCGGTCGCCGCCCGGGGCGTCAGGCCAGCAGCTCGCGCACCTCGTCGGGGGTGAGGGCGGCGGAGAACAGGTCGCCGTCGTCGATGACGGCGTCGACGAGCGCCGCCTTGCGCGCCTGCAGCGCCACGACCTTCTCCTCGATCGTGCCCGCCGCGATCAACCGGTACACCATGACGTGCCGCCGCTGGCCGATCCGGTGCGCGCGGTCCACCGCCTGCTGCTCCGCCGCCGGGTTCCACCACGGGTCGAGCAGGAACACGTAGTCCGCCTCGGTGAGGTTCAGCCCGGTGCCGCCCGCCTTGAGGCTGAGCAGGAACACGGGGGCGTCGCCGTCGCGGAAGCCGTCGACCACCTCGCCGCGCCGGGTGGTCGACCCGTCCAGGTACGCGAAGTCGATGCCGGCCGCGGTCAGGCGCTCGGCGACCAGGGCCAGGTAGGACGTGAACTGGCTGAACACCAGCGCCCGGTGCCCCTCGGCCACGACGTCGGCGAGCTGCTCCAGCAGCGCGTCGGCCTTCGCGGCCGGCACGCCGGTGAGCGCCGGGTCCACCAGCCGCGGGTCGAGCGCGAGCATCCGCAGCAGCGTGAGCGACCGGTAGACGATGAACCGCTGCCGGTCGAGGTCGTCGATCAGCCCCAGCACCTTCTGCCGCTCCAGCTGCAGGTACCGGTCGTACACCGCCCGGTGCTCGCCGGAGAGCTCCACCGCGAGGGTCTGCTCCTGCTTCGCGGGCAGGTCCGCCGCGACCAGGTCCTTCGTGCGGCGCAGCAGGAACGGCCGGATCCGCCGGCGCAGGGTCGCGAGCCGCTCGGCGCGCACGCGCTCGCGGTCGGCCGGCACGTCCCCCGCGCCGGGCCCGCTGGAGATGCCGGACGCCACGCCCTCGATGGGGCGCACGTACCGCTCGCCGAACCGGCGCGCGGAGGGCAGCAGCCCCGGCGTGGTGAGGGCGAGCAGCGCGTGCAGCTCCGTCAGGGAGTTCTCGACCGGCGTGCCGGTGACCGCCAGCGTGAACGGCACGGCGAGCTCGCGGGCGGCCTCGTGGCCCCGGGACGCCGCGTTCTTCACCTGCTGCGCCTCGTCCAGCACCAGGCCCGCCCAGCCGGCGTCGTCCCCGACCGCCCGGTACGCCGCCGCGTCCAGCCGCAGCAGGGCGTAGCTGGTGACGACGAGGTCCGCGCCGGCCGCGAGGTCCGCGAGCGGGGTCGGGCTCGCCGCCTCCGTGGACCCGACCCGGCGCACGACGAGCCCCGGCGTGAACCGGGCCGCCTCGGCCACCCAGTTCGGCACGACCGAGGTGGGCGCGACCACGAGGAACGGCCGGCGCGGCTCGCCGGGCGTGCGCTGCTCGGCGGCGTGCTGCACGAGCGCGAGCGTCTGCACGGTCTTGCCGAGCCCCATGTCGTCGGCCAGCACCCCGCCGAGCCCGTGCCGCCACAGCGACGCGAGCCACCGCAGGCCCTCGACCTGGTACGGCCGCAGGTCCGCGCGCAGGCCGCGCGGCACCGGCACCGGCGCGGGCTCGGCGGCGTCCGCGAGCAGCGCGCGCCACGGCTCGGCGGCCTCGGCCTCGTCGGCGAGCTCCGCCAGGTCCGCCCACAGGCTCGTCTGGTGCCGGCTGATCCGCAGGCCGGTCTCCCACTCGGCCAGGTCCCGGGCCTCGGCGATGAGGTCGGCCAGCGGCTCCAGGGCCGGGTGGTCCAGCGACAGGTACGACCCGTCGACGAGCAGCAGCCGGCGCCGCCCCTTGGCGAGCGCGGAGAACAGCGGCACGAACGGCACCGTCCGGCCGTCCACCGTGACCGTCACGCCCAGGTCGAACCAGTCGTGCCGCTCGGTGGGCTGGGCGGTCACGGTGAGCACCGGGGCGCCGGTGAGCTCCCGGTAGTCCGGGGCCGTCCCCACGGTGTCCACCCGGACGCCGCGCCGCGCCGCGATCCGGGGCACGGCGGTGGCGACGAACTCGGCGGCCTCGACGTCGCGCAGCGTCACCGGCAGCGGCAGCCCGCCCTCCGCCGGCCACCAGCCCGCCGGCAGCACCCCGCGCGGCAGCAGCCGGCGGGGGTCGGGCGCGGGCGCGGAGCCGCGGCGCGCGTCCCACCGCCACGCCAGGTCCACGACGTGCCCCGGGGCGTGCGTCACCGTGAGCACCAGGGTGGGCGGCGCGGGCGGGGGCAGGGTGACGCTGCCGTCCGCGCTGCCGACGTCCAGGCCCTCGCGCAGCGCCGGCAGGTGCTCGTCCAGGAGCTCCTGCGTCCCGTCGGCCGGCACCAGCACCCCGGCGCCGAGCGCGTCCGCGACGGTCCGGCCGCCGCCCGCGCCCAGCAGCGCCAGGTGGTGCGGGGTCAGCGGCGCCGCCGCCGGGGCCAGCAGCACGTCGCGCGGCCGGTCGGGGTCGGCCGCCCACACGCCGTGGGTGCCGACGGGGTGCGCGTGCGCGACCGGCACGGGGTCGTCGTCCACCACCAGCCGCGCCGCCAGGCGGATGCCGCCGTCGTCCGTGCGCGACGCGTCCAGCCCGAGCACCGCCCGCGCGCCGAGCCGCACGCGCGCCCCCGCGCCGGAGCCGACGAGCGGGATGCCGAGCGCCCGCGCCTGGTCCAGCAGCTCCCACAGCACCGGGTTGGCGAAGTCGTCGAGGAACAGCCAGCCCGGGTCGTCACCGGGCTGCGCCGGGCGGGCCGCGCGGTGCAGGGCGCCGAGCTGGCAGAACCACCGGTGCTGCGCGTCGTCGAGGTCGAGCCGGGTCTGCAGGTGCGGCAGGTTCGACCACGTGACGCCGCCGCGGGCCCAGCCCCGTCCGCTGCGCACCACCGGGCGGGCGCCGAGCCGCAGCTCCCCGGTGCCGCGGACCCGGTCGTCCGCCGCCCGCCGGGCCCCCGCGGGGCGGGAGGTCGGCCCGTTCCAGCGGTCCCGCGTGCGCGGCGTCAGCTCCCGGACCTCGAGCT
>JAEWGQ010000364.1 GCA_023388235.1 Actinomycetes bacterium
CCACCGCGGCGGCGTCGGCCGCGGCGTCCCGGCGGTCGGCCAGGTCCGTGCCGTCCACCGGCTCGCCCAGGCCGTGCGGCCCGAGCGCGGCGCGCAGGGCGGCGACCTCGTCGAGGGCGGCACGCAGCTCGTCGTCGTCGGTCATCGGCCTCTCCTCTCGTGGTCGGTGGTGCGGGTCGCGTCGGCGCGGGCGCCGGTCCGCGCGGCGACGGGGACGGGTGCGTCCTCGGCGAGCGCGGCGGCGAGCCGGGCGCGTGCGCGGGACAGGCGGGACGTGAGGGCGGTGAGCGAGCAGCCGAGCACGTCGGCGGCCTCGCTCGGGGTGAGTCCGGCCCACACGGTCAGGGCCATCGCCTCGCCCTCGGCCGGGGGCAGCAGGGCCAGCAGGCGGCGGGCGCGGTCCGCGGCGGCGAGCTCGTCGCCCGGGTCGCCGGCGCCGGCCCGGGTGGGCTCGAGCGCGGCGACGCGGGCGAGCGACCGGAGCGCCCGGCCGTGCTGCTCGCGCACGTGCAGGATCTTGTTCCGCGCGACGCCGAAGACCCACGGGCGCAGGTGCTCGGGGTCGTGCGGCGCGTCGGCCCAGCGCCGCCACAGCACGAGGAAGGTCTCGGAGACGACGTCCTCGGCCAGGCCGTCCGGGACCTGCCGCCGGGCGTACCCGCGGACCTGGGGCGCGAGCTGGCGGTAGGCAGCGGCGAAGGCCGCGGCGGCGTCGTCCCCCGCCGCGGCGGGCTGGCCTGCCCCCTCGTCGCCGCCTGTGCCCACGCCACCTTCAGATCACTCGCTAACACGTCGTGGGGGTCATCGTACGGATCGACGCGCTCCCGACGGCCACGTTGGCGTTGGACTGCCCGTTCTGCCAGCACCGGATGGACCCGCCGCCGTTGCTGCTGGAGTACATCCGCACGTCGACGCCCATCCGGTTCCACACCGAGCCGGCGACGCCGATGCTCGTGTTCTGCAGGCCCACGGACGCGGTGGACCAGAAGATGCCGCCGTAGCCGGTGCCGGACCAGATGCAGAAGTGGCCGATGGCGCACTGGCTGCTCGACATCGGGGTGATCGGCTCGTCCTCGGCCTGGGCGACCGGGGCGAGGGCGGACAGGCCGAGGGCGAGGACGCCGACGAGGGCGAGGCGGGTGCGACGGATGCGACGGGTGGTCTCCATGCCCTGTACGTCCGGCGGGCGGCGCGGGCCGTCACGCGGCCTCGTGTGAGATCGGTCACACGGGCAGGCGCAGGTCCGCGCGCAGCCCCGGCCCGTCCGCGCCGGGCAGCCCGTCGCCGAGCACCACGTCGCCGTCGTGCTCCCGGGCCACCTCGCGCGCGATGGCCAGGCCCAGGCCGGTCCCGCCGCCCGCGCGGGCCCGGGCGTCGTCCAGCCGCACGAACCGCGCGAACACCCGGTCCCGGTCCTCCGGCGGCACGCCGGGGCCGTCGTCCGCCACGGCGACCGTGCCGTCCGCGACCTCGACCCGCACGCGGGTGCCGGCGTGCCGCAGGGCGTTGTCGACGAGGTTGCGCACCACGCGGCCCAGCGCGTCCGCGTCCCCGCGCGCCCGCCCCCCTCCGACCACCTGCACCGCGACGTCCGGGCGGCCCGCGGCGGCCCGGGCCAGCGCGACGGCGTCCCGGGCGACCGCACCGAGGTCGACCGGCCCGTCCGCGGGCGGGCGGGACCCCACCCGGGCCAGCAGCAGCAGGTCGTCGACGAGCGCCTGCATCCGGCGCACCTCGCCGCCCAGCACGGCGACCAGCTCGTCGCGGCCGTAGGCGCCGGGGTGCTCGTGGGCGACGTCGAGGGTCGCCCCGAGGGCGGCCAGGGGGGTGCGCAGCTCGTGCGCCGCGTCGGCGACGAACGAGCGCTGCCGCGCGGCGGCGACCTCCAGCCGGTCGAGCATCTCGTTGAGCGTGCGGGCCAGCGCGCCGATCTCGTCGTCCGTCCCGGGGTCGGGCAGCGACCCGGGTCCGCCGGCGCGCGCCACCTGCGCCGCCGCCGACCGCAGCGCCTCGACTGGCCGCAGCGCCCGGCCGAGGGCGAGCCAGACCGCGGCGCCGACCAGCACAGTGAGCACCGGCACGACGCCGAGCAGCGACAGCCGCACCGCCCGCACCAGGCCCTCCACCTCGTCGAGCGGCACCGTCGCCACCACCAGGGCGCCCCCGCCCCCCGGCGGCGCCAGCACCGCGGCGCGCGCGACGTCGTCGTAGGCGGAGGCGCCGGTCGTCACCACCAGCGGTTCGCCCGCCGGGGCGGCGGGCCGCGCCCGCAGGTCCGCGAGCACGCCGGCGGGCAGCACCGGGAGCGTCCGGCTGGCGGTCGCCGACGACGCGACCACGCGCCCGTCGGCGTCGAGCACCTGCACCACCTCGCCCGGCTCGGCGACCGGCAGCGTCGCGGGCACCTGGTCGCTCGTGACCAGCCCGGCCACGGTCTGCGCCCGGGCGCGCACCACGTCGTCCAGCGCCGCCACCCGGCTGCGGGACAGCACGGCGCTGAGGGCGAGGGCACCGGCCGCGAGCGCCACGCACAGCAGGCCGGCGGTGACGGCGGTGAGCCGCGCCCGCAGCGACCAGCGCCGCGTCACCCGGCCACCCGGTAGCCCGCGCCGCGCACGGTCAGCACCGCGTCCCGGCCGAGCTTGCGCCGCAGGTAGCCGACGTACACCTCGACGACGTTGCCGTCCTCGCCGGGCCCGTCCCAGACGTGGTCGCGGAGCTCGACCTTGCCGACCACGCGGTCCGCGTGCCGCATGAGGTACTCGAGCAGCGCGAGCTCGCGGGCGGTCAGCTCGACGGGCGTGCCCGCGCGCGTGACGGTGCGGGCGGCGGGGTCGAGCACGAGGTCGCCGGCGGTCAGCACGGACGGCTGCACCTGCGGCGGGCGGCGGAGCAGCGCGCGGATCCGGGCGACGAGCACCACGAACGAGAACGGCTTGGTGAGGTAGTCGTCGGCGCCGGCGTCGAGGCCGTCGGCGACGTCGTGCTCCCCGTCCTTCGCGCTGAGCAGCAGCACCGGCGTCCGGACCCCGGCGGCGCGCAGGGCCGTCACGACGTCGTACCCGTGGCGGCGCGGCAGCATGATGTCGAGCACGATCGCGTCGTAGTCCCGGTCGGTGGCGAGCTCCAGCCCCGTCGCGCCGTCGTGGGCGACGTCCACCGCGAACCCCTCGGCGGTCAGGCCTCGGCGCAGGGCGTCGACCAGCCCGCGCTCGTCGTCCACCACCAGCACCCGCACCCCGGCAGCATCCCACCGCCGGCCGCCGGAGGGGTTGGCGGCGGGGCGCGGCGCTCTCAGCGTGCCCTCAGCCGCGGGCGGGCACGCTGGGGTCATGCCCGACACCGCCGAGAGCCCCCGCCGCCCGCTGTCCCCCCGCGCCCGCTGGGCCGTGCCGGGGCTCGTCGCCGTCGCCGTCGCCGCGGCGGTCGGCGTGCCCGCGCTCGCGTCCGCGGACTCCGCCGGCCTGCCCGACGTGACGCCGCAGGAGCTGCTGACCCGCGTCGCGCAGGCCGAGCCGACCCCCGTGCAGGGCACGGTGGTGTACACCGCCCGCCTCGGGCTGCCCGAGCTGCCGGTCTCCGAGATGACCGGGGCGGACCCGGTCGCGCTGCTCGGCGGGTCCTCGACGCTGCGCCTGTGGTCCGACGGCGGCGACCGGTCCCGGGTCGCGCTGCTCGGGGCGACCTCGGAGTACTCCGTCGTCCGCGACGGGGCGGAGGCGTGGACGTACTCGTCGGCGGACGACGCGGTCACGCACTACGCGCTCGACCCGGCCGACCGCGCGCGCTACGACGCCCTCGCGGCGCAGGCGGAGGCGGGCGTGCCGGCCGGGGCCGACCTGCCGACGCCGGAGCAGGCCGCCGACCAGGTGCTCGCGCACGCCTCCGAGCACTCCGCGGTGACGGTGGACCGCCCCACGACGGTCGCGGGCCGGGAGGCCTACCAGCTCGTCGTGAGCCCGACGGACGACGCGACGCTGGTCTCGCGGGTCGTCGTCGCCGTGGACGCCGCGACGTCCGCCCCGCTGCGGGTGCAGGTGTGGTCGACGCAGGACGACGCCGCCCCGTCCCTCGAGGTCGGCTTCACCGACGTGGCGTTCACGACGCCGGACGACTCCGTCCTGGCGTTCTCCGCGCCCGCCGGCGCCACGACGGACGAGGTCGTCGTGCCGCTGCCCGACGTGCCGGAGGTCCCGGCCGACGGGCAGCCGGCGCTCCCGGAGGGCGTCGCGGTCAGCGGCGCGGGCTGGTCGACCGTGGTGTCCGTCGCCGGCGTGGACGTCGCGGGCCTGCTCGGCGGGGACGCCGCCTCGCTCGCCACCGTCCCGGGAGCCGACCGGGTGCTCGGCTCCGACGAGGCGCAGGACCTGGTGCAGGAGTTCGTCCCGACCGACGGCGACGGCAAGGTCACCCGGCCGGAGCTCGACGGCGCGGCGCTGTACGAGCAGCTCACGACCGAGGTCCCCGAGGGCCGGCTGCTGTCCTCGACGCTGCTGAGCGTGCTGGTCACCGACGACGGCCGGGTGCTGGCCGGGGCGGTGCCGGCGGACGTCCTGCGCGCCGCCGCATGACGCCTGACGAGCCCCTCGCGGTCCGGACCGCCGGGCTCACCAAGCGGTTCCGGTCGGGCCAGGTCGCGGTGGACGGCATCGACCTGGCCGTACCGCGCGGCGCCGTGTACGGGTTCCTCGGCCCGAACGGCTCGGGCAAGACGACGACCATCCGGATGCTCCTCGGCCTCGCCCGCCCCACCGCGGGACGGGCGTGGCTGCTGGGCGCGGCGGTCCCGGACGAGGCGACGCGCGTGCTGCCGCGGGTGGGCGCCCTGGTCGAGGGCCCGGCCTTCCACCCCTACCTGTCCGGCCGGGCGAACCTCGCGCGCCTGGACGCCGGGGACGCCACCGCCGACCCGCGCACGTCCCGCCGCCGCGCGGACGCCGCGCTGGACCGGGTCGGGCTGTCCGCGGCGGCCGCCAAGCCGTACCGGCAGTACTCGCTGGGCATGAAGCAGCGCCTCGGTCTCGCCGCGGCCCTGCTGCAGCCGCGCGAGCTGCTGGTGCTGGACGAGCCGACGAACGGCCTCGACCCGCAGGGGACGCGCGAGGTCCGGCACCTGGTGCGCGAGCTCGCCGACGGCGGCGCCACGGTGCTGGTGTCCTCGCACCTGCTCGCCGAGATCGAGCAGGTGTGCTCGCACGTCGGGATCATGAGCCGCGGGCGGCTGCTGCTGCAGGGCGAGCGCGCGGACCTCACCGAGCGCGGGGCGGCCCGGCTGGTCGTCCGCACCCGCGCCGCGCAGGTGCCCGCCGCGGCCGAGGTGCTCACGGGCCTCGGGCTGACGGAGGTCGAGCCGGGCGGCACGGGCACCGCGGGCGCTGCGGGCATCGCGGGCACTGCGGGCGCCGTGGGCACGGTGACCGCCGCGCTCGGCCCGACGCCGCCCGAGAAGGCGTCCGCCGCGCTGGTGCACGCCGGGGTGGACCTGCTGGGCTTCGAGGTCGCCCGGCCCAGCCTGGAGCAGGTGTTCGTGGAGCTGACCGGGGAGGGTTTCGATGTCGCGCGCTGAGGTCGGCGAGCCCACCGCGCCGGCGCCGGCGCCGGTCGCCTGGGGGCGGCTGCTGCGCTCCGAGCTGCGGCTGGTGCTGGGCCGGCGGCGCAACCTCGTGCTGCTGGCCGGGCTCGCGCTCGTGCCCGTGCTGCTGGGCACGGTGCTGTTCCTCACCCGGGACAGCGCGCTCGCCGGGCAGGGGCCGTCGTTCGTGTCGCAGGTGACCGGGAACGGCATGTTCCTGGTCGTCGCCTCGCTGTTCCTGTGCCTGCCGTTCCTGCTGCCGCTGTGCATCGGCATCGCCTCCGGGGACGCCGTGGCGGGCGAGGCGTCGGCGGGCACGCTGCGCTACCTGCTGGTCGTGCCGGTCCCCCGGACCCGCCTGCTCACCGTGAAGGCGGTCGCGGCGCTGGCGTTCGCGGCGGCGGCGGTGCTGGCGGTCGCGGTCACCGGGCTCGTCGTCGGGGCGGTGCTGTTCGGCCTGCACGACGTGACGCTGCTGTCGGGGACCACCGTGCCGGTCGGCGAGGGGGCGCTGCGGGTGCTCGGCATCGTGGTCTACGTCGGCCTGTCGCTGACCGGGCTCGTCGCGGTGGGGCTGTTCTTCTCGACCCTCACCGAAGTGCCGGTCGGGGCGATGGCCGCCACCGTGGTCGTCGCGGTCGTGTCGACCGTGCTCGACTCGCTGCCGCAGGTGTCCGCGATCCACCCGGGCCTGCTGACGCACCACTGGTTCGACTTCGCCGAGTTCCTGCGGGTGCAGGTCGACGCGGGCGTGGTGGCGCAGGGGCTCGGGGTGCAGGCGGCGTGGGTGGCGCTGTTCGGGTCGCTGGCGTGGGCCCGGTTCACCACCGCGGACGTGACCTCCTAGCGGCCGCGCCCCCGGCGGCCGCGACCCCCTTGCGCGCGACCGTGCGACCCTGGTTCACTTTCCGCACCGGAAAGTGAGGGACACCATGTCCGAGGAACCCGCGGCGCGGGACGCCGCCGAGGCGCTACGCCTCATCCGCACGGAGCGGCAGCGCGTCGCGACCACCGTGCTCACCGAGGCGCGCTGGTACGCCCCCGCCTACGGCGCGGTCGTCGGCGCCGCCGTCCTGGTGCTCAGCGCCCCGTGGCGCTGGGTCGGCGTGGGCGGCGTGGCCGTCGTCCTCGCCTTCGTCGCGCTGATGGCCGCCTACCGGCGCGCCACCGGGCTGTGGGTCAGCGCGGCCGGCCCCGAGGCGCCCCGGGGGCAGGTCGTCGCCGTGGTGCTGCTGCTGGTCGCCGGCGTCGGCGTGGCGCTGCTGTCCCGGCACGTCTGGCACCTGCCGGTGGTCGCGGTGGCGGCCGCCGTCCTCACCGGCGTCGGCGCCGCGGTGCTCAGCCGGTCCTTCGACCGCGCGTACGCCCGCCGGCTCGCCCGTGGCTGACCCGCGCTTCGACGAGCTCGTGCACGCGCCGCTGCGGCTGCGGCTGTGCGCCCTGCTGTCCGGCGTGGAGCAGATCTCGTTCGCCTACGCGCGCGAGAGCCTCGGAGTCTCCGACTCGGTGCTCAGCAAGCACGCCGCCGCGCTGCAGAAGGCCGGCTACGTGCAGGTCGCCAAGCAGCCGCGCGCCGACGGCACGACCACGCACCTGCAGCTCACCGCGGCCGGCCGCCGGGCGTACCGGGGTCACGTCGCCGCGCTGGAGGCGATCGTCGCCCGGGAGCACCCCGGCGGCTGACGCCCCGCCGCCACCTACGCGACGAGCCCCACGACGGTCGCGAGGACCGCGAGCAGCGGCGGCGTGCCCTGGACCGCGGCGGCGCGCGCCTTCGCCGGCGAGGACAGCACGAGGACCAGCGCGGCACCGACCATGCAGCCGCAGCCGGCCAGGACGAGCGCGGCACCCGGGCCGGTGCGGCCGGCGGCGGTCAGCACCACGCCGGTCGCCGCCACGATCCCGAGGAACAGGTTGTAGAAGCCCTGGTTGAACGCGAGCTCCCGCGTGGCCTCGGCCTGCTCCGGGGTGGTGCCGAACGTCGCGCGGGTGCGGGGCGCCGTCCAGCGCAGCGACTCGAGCACGAAGATGTACGCGTGCACCAGGGCGGCGAGCCCGGCGAGCACCAGTCCGGCAGCGATCATGCGGCCCAGTCTCCACCCCCTGGCGCCCGCCGTCCCGTCGGCGCAACGTACAACTCCATGGTTGTACGTCAGCTGGACCAGGACGAGGTGGACCGGGTGTTCGCCGCGCTGGCCGACGCGACCCGGCGCGACATCGTGACCCGGGTGCTGCGCGGCGAGGCGTCGGTGAGCACGCTGGCCCGCTCGTACGCGATGAGCTTCGCCGCGGTGCAGAAGCACGTGGCCGTGCTGGAGCGCGCGCACCTGGTGGTCAAGCAGCGGCAGGGCCGCGAGCAGATCGTGCACGCCGACGTCGCCACCATCCGGGCCGCCGCACGGCTGCTCGACCGGTACGAGGAGATCTGGCGCGGTCGCGTGGACCGCATCGACGACCTCCTCGGCGAGGACCCAGGAAGGACCGGAGCATGACCGTCGTCGACACCGTCAAGGACACCGAGGCCCTGACCCTCACGATCGTGGCCGAGCTCGCCGCTCCCCCGGAGCGCGTGTGGCAGCTGTGGGCCGACCCCCGGCAGCTGGAGCGGTGGTGGGGCCCGCCCACCTGGCCCGCCACGTTCACCGAGCACGACCTGCGGCCCGAGGGCCGGGCGGCGTACCACATGACCGGCCCGGACGGGGAGAAGGCGCACGGCTGGTGGCGGTTCCTCGCCGTCGACGAGCCCCGCTCGCTGGAGCTCGAGGACGGGTTCGCCGGCGACGCCGGCGAGCCCGACCCGGCCATGCCCGTGACCCGCGCGCGGGTGGACCTGGCGCCGATCGCGACCGGCACCCGCATGACCATCGTGTCGCGCTTCGGCAGCGCCGCCGACATGGAGCGCCTCACCGCGATGGGCATGGCCGAGGGCATGCGCGAGGCCCTGGGCCAGGCCGACGCGATCCTCGCGGGGGACTGAGGGCCCGCCAGTCATGGGATGACCGGGTGGAGGATGCGGGCGTGAGCCCCACCCGGTCGTCCCGGACTCCCCCGCGCCCCGGCGGTGCGCCGTGGTGAGGGTCCGCGCGCGCGCCGAGCACCCCGTGACGGGAGCGGCGCTCGCCGTCGTCGGGGGGTTCCTCGACGCCTACACCTACGTGGCCCACGACGGCGTGTTCGCCAACGCGCAGACCGGCAACGTGGTGCTCGTCGCGCTCGACGCGGCCCGGGGCCACTGGGCGCACGCGGCGCGGTTCCTGCCGCTCCTCGGCGCGTTCGTGCTCGGCCTCGTCGCCGCCGAGGCCGCCGCCGCGCACCGGCACCGGCGGTGGCTGCACGACCCCACGCGCCCGGTGCTCGCGGCCGAGATCGCGGTGCTGCTCGCCGTCGCGGCCCTGCCCGGGGGCACCCCGCACCTCGTCACGACCAGCGCGGTGGCGTTCGTCGCGGCGCTGCAGGTCTCGACGTTCCGGCTGGTGCGCGAGACCAGCTACAGCACCACCATGACCACCGGGAACCTGCGCTCGCTCGTCACCGCCGCCTACGAGTGGCTCAGCGGCTGGGACCCGGCGCAGCGGACCGTCGCGCTGCGGCTCACCGCCATCGTGCTGGCGTTCGCCGCCGGGGCCGGCGCGGGCGCCGCCGCCTCCGCCCCGGCCGCGCTCGGCACGCACGCGCCCGTGCTCGCCGCCGGCGTGCTGACGGGCGTGCTGGTCGCCGTCGAGGCGCACACCCGCCGGCACCCGGACAGCGTGCGGATCGACCGCGCCGCCCCCGCCGCCCGGGTGCCCGTGCCCGCGGACGACTGACGCGCCGCCCGCGGGTCAGGCCGTCGGCTCGTCGCCGGCCAGCAGCCGGTACACCGACCGGCGCGCCTCGGTGAGGATCTGCGCCGCGCGCGTCCGCTGCTCCTCGGTGCCGCCGCGCGCGACCGCGCGGACCGCCTCGTGCAGCTGCGCGAGCTCGCCGCGCAGGTCCACGCCGCCGCCGGGGCCCTCCGTCGCGAACGGGTCGGACCACCCGGCCGACTCCCGCTCGACGAGCGCGCGCCCCGCCTCGGTGAGCTCCGCGAGCCGCCGGCCCGCCGACTGCGTGAGCGTCAGCACGCCCTCGTCCTCGAGCAGGTTGAGCGTCGGGTAGACCGCGCCCGGGCTCGGCCGCCACCGGCCGCCGCTGCGCTCGGCGATCGCCTCCATGAGCTGGTAGCCGTGCATCGGCTGCTCGGCCAGCAGCAGGAGGATGGCGTTGCGGACGTCGCCGCGCGGCCGCCGGCCCCGCCGGGGTCCACCCGGGCCGAACCCGCCGAAGCCGCCCGGACCACCGGGACCGAACCCGCCGGGACCGAAGCCGCCGGGCCCGCCGGGACCGAACCCGCCCGGCCCGCCGCCGAAGCCGCGGGGACCGAAGCCGCCGCGCCCCCCGTGACCGCCGTGCCCACCGTGACCGCCGTGGCCGCCGTGTCCACCCCGGGGCCCGTGCCCGCGGTGCTCACCGCCGTCGCCGTGCTCACCGGCGTCGCCGTGCCCGCCGTGCTCCCGGGGCTCCTGCCCCTCGTGCGGCCCGCGCGGGTCGCCACCGGGCCGCTGCTCGCCGCCCTCGAACTCGTGTGTCTCGTCATATCGCATGACGCTGACGATATATCGCTACCGTCATGGTGACAACCCCCGCGTGCGGGGCGCGCACCGCGCCACGAGGCTGGTGCCGCGCGCAGCGGAGGGGGTGGTCCGCGTGGAGCAGGGGCTCGCCGGGCTCGCGTGGTTCGGCGCCGACGGGTACACGGTCGCCCGCGCCGTCGTGCAGCGCGGCGTCGCGGCCGTCCACCTGCTCGCGTTCGTCGCGGTCCTGCGGCAGTTCCGCCCGCTGCTCGGGGAGCACGGCCTGCTGCCCGTCCCCCGGTTCACCGCCCGGGTGCCCTGGCGCGCGGCACCGAGCCTGTTCGCCTGGCGCTACTCCGACCGGCTCCTGGTGCTCGTCGGGTGGGCCGGCGTGCTGGTCGCGGCCCTGCTCGTCGCCGGCCTGCCGCAGCAGGGGCCGCCGTGGCTGCCGCTGCTCGCGTTCGGCGTGCTGTGGGCGCTGTACCTGTCGGTCGTGAACGTCGGGCAGACGTTCTACGGGTTCGGCTGGGAGTCCCTGCTGCTGGAGGCCGGGTTCCTCGCCGCGTTCCTCGGGTCGGACCGGGTGGCGCCGCCGTGGGTCGTGCTCGCCCTGCTCTGGTGGCTGGTGCTCCGGCTCGAGCTCGGCGCCGGGCTCATCAAGTGGCGCGGCGACCCGGCGTGGCGCGACCTCACGGCGCTGTACTACCACCACGAGACGCAGCCGATGCCCGGCCCGCTGAGCCGCCTGTTCCACCTGCTGCCCCGCCCGCTGCACCGCGTCGAGGTGGTGGCGAACCACGTCGCCCAGCTCGTCGTCCCGTTCGGCCTGCTGCTGCCCGGCCCGGTCGCGGCGTGCGCGGCCGGGGTCGTCGTCGTCACCCAGCTGTGGCTCGTGCTGTCGGGGAACTTCGCGTGGCTCAACTGGCTCACGATCGTGCTCGCGCTCGCGGCGGTGGACGACCGGTCGTGGGACGCCGTCCTCGGCCTCGCCGGGGCCGGCGTCACGACCGCGGCCCCGGGCGCCCCGCCCGCCTGGTTCGTCGCGGTGGCGGGCGCCGCGGGCGCGCTGTGCGTCGTCCTGTCGTGGTGGCCGCTGCGCAACCTGCTGTCCCGCGACCAGCGGATGAACGCCTCGTTCAACGCCTGGCACCTGGTGAACGCGTACGGCGCCTTCGGCAGCATCACGCGGCGGCGCACCGAGGTGGTCGTCGAGGGCACGCAGGACGACGACCCCGGGCCCGGCGCGCGCTGGCAGGAGTACGGGTTCCGGGGCAAGCCGGGCGACGTGCGCCGGCTCCCCCGGCAGTACGCGCCGTACCACCTGCGCCTGGACTGGATGATGTGGTTCCTGGCGCTCGGGTCGTCCGCGCAGCTGCGGTGGTTCCTGCCGTTCCTCGGCCGGCTGCTGGAGGCGGACCGGCCGACGCTGCGCCTGCTCGCGCACGACCCGTTCGCCGGCACCCCGCCGCGCTGGGTGCGCGCGCGGCTGTACCGCTACCGGTTCGCCACCCGCGCCGAGCACCGGGCGACGGGGCAGCGCTGGGTGCGCGCGGACGACGGGCTGCTCGTCGACGCGGTGGACCGGGCGGCGCTGGCGCGCGCCACCCGGTCCTGAGCGGTCAGTCCAGCAGCCCCTGCGCGAGCGCCGGCGCGATCACCGGGGCGAGCGGGAGGCGCGGCACCAGGGTCGCCTGCACCGCGTGGTACAGGTCCGCCTTGCCCTCCCAGACCGTGCGGGACACCCGGTTGTCGGTGCCCAGCTCGTGCCACCAGGAGCCGCCCTCGTGGTCGAGCAGGTGCGCGGCGGCGTAGTCCCACCAGGTGGCGTACCAGTCGTCGAAGCGCTGCTCGCCGGTCGCGGCGTGCAGCGCCGCCGCGGCCGCGATCCCCTCGGCGACCACCCAGTGCATCCGCTCGCGCACCACGGGCCGGCC
>JAEWGQ010000433.1 GCA_023388235.1 Actinomycetes bacterium
GACCGGTACGTCGACGCGCTGGCCGGGCGCGCGGGGCTCGGCCGCCCGGGCGCGCGCCGGGTGCTGCGCCCGGCGCTCGGCGCGCAGCGCTCGTGGGACCGGTCGGCGGTGCTCGTGCACAACGCGCCGCAGGCGGTGGGCCTCGTCGACCCGCGTCACCTGGCCGTGCTGTACGCGCACAACCTGCTGCTGCGCTCGTACTCGGTGCGCGAGGCGGGGCGGGCCCTGGACCGGGCGGACGTGCTGCTGTGCGTGAGCGAGTCGCTCGCCGAGCAGACCCGCCCGTACCTGCCGCCGCGGCTGCACGACCGGCTCCGGGTGGTCCGCAACGGGGTGGACACCGCGCACTTCGTGCCCCGGGCCGACCCCGGCCGCGGCGAGCGGCTGCGCGTCACCTTCGTCGGCCGGATGATCCGCGACAAGGGGGCGGACGTGGTGCTGGACGCCGTCGCGCTGCTGGACCGCGACGACATCGAGCTGACGATCGTCGGCAGCCAGGGCTTCGACGCCCGCGCGCCGCTGTCGCCGTACGAGCAGGAGCTGCACCGCGCGGCCGCCGCGCTGGGCGACCGGGTGCGGATGCGCCCGTTCACCGACCGCCGCCAGGTGCCGGGCGTCTACCGGGACGCCGACGTGGTGGTGGTGGCGTCCCGGTGGCGGGAGCCCTGCCCGCTGACGGTGCTCGAGGGCATGGCGTCGGGGGTGCCGGTGGTCGCCAGCAGCGTCGGCGGCATCCCGGAGATCATGCAGGGCACGGGGCTCCAGGTGCCCCCGGACGACCCGGCCGCGCTCGCCGCCGCGCTGGAGTCCCTGGCGGACGACGAGTCGCTGCGCCTGCGGACGGGGGCGGAGTGCCGGCGCTGGGCGGAGGCGCACGACTGGGCGTGGGCGCGCACGCACCTCGACGCCGTGCTGGCGGAGGCCGCGGGCGTTTCACCCACGCCGGTCGGGTGAACCTTTTGCACCAGATGTCCGAATTGTTCCGATGACCGGCACGATGGTCCCCATGCGCGTCCTGCGGATCTCCCACAGCGCCGTCGTCACGGCGTGGCGCGGCCGGGAGTCCGCCCTGCGCGACCGCGGACTGACCGTCCGCACCCTGTCCGCGCGCCGCTGGGCGGAGGGCGGCCGCGACGTCGACCTGGAGCCCCTGCCGGGCGAGGACGTCGCCGGGGTGCGCACCTGGGGCCGGCACCCGAACGTGTTCTGCTACGACCCGCGGCCGATCTGGCGGGCCCTCGGCGAGGACTGGGACGTCCTCGACCTGCACGAGGAGCCCGCGGCGCTCGCCACCGCCGAGGTGCTGCTGCTGCGCGCGCTGCGCCGCTCCCGGGTGCCGTACGTCCTGTACTCCGCGCAGAACCTCGCCAAGCGCTACCCGCCGCCGTTCCGGTGGTGGGAGCGGTGGGCGCTGCGGCACGCGGGCGCCGTCAGCGTCTGCAACACCGAGGCCGGCGAGGTGCTGCGCGCCAAGGGCCTGACCGCCCCCGCGCACGTCATCGGCCTGGGCGTCGAGCCCCCCGAGGGCGCCGACCCCGCGCCCGCCCCCCAGGACGCCGACGTAGCCGGTGCGGCCGCCCCCGCGCGCACCGGCTACGTCGGCCGGCTCCTCGCCCCGCACAAGGGCCTCGACGTGCTGCTCGACGCCGCCGAGGCCGACCCGGACCTGCACGTCGCGATCGCCGGCGCGGGCCCGCACGAGGCGGCGCTGCGCCGCCGCGCCGCCTCCCCCGCGCTCGCCGGGCGCGTCACGTTCCACGGCCACCTCGCCGGGCCCGCGCTCGCGGCGTTCTACCGCGACCTGGACGTGCTCGCGGTGCCGTCCGTCGCCGCGCCCGGGTGGCTGGAGCAGTTCGGCCGGGTGGCCGTCGAGGCGATGGCCGCCGGCGTGCCCGTCGTCGCCTCGGACTCCGGCGCGCTGCGCGACGTGGTCGGCGGCGCCGGCGTGCTCGTGCCGCCCGGCGACCCCGTGGCGCTGGCGCACGCGCTCGCCGCCGTCCGCACCGACCCCGCGCACGCCGCCGCGCTGCGCGCCGCCGGGCTTGCCCGCGCCCGGGAGTACACCTGGGCGGCGGTGGCCGAGCAGTACGAGGCGCTGTACCGCGCCGCGACCGGCGGGGCCGTGGGCGCCGCTCAGGCCGTCGGCACCCCCGCCCACGCCGGGGCCGCGCCGGCGCGCGACGTCGAGGTCGTGGTGGTCGCCTACGGCGCCGCCGGCCTGCTCGAGCGCGCCCTCGCCCCTGTCGCGGGCGAGCTGCCCGTCACCGTCGTCGACAACTCCGGCGACCCGCAGGTGCGGCGCGTGGCCCGCGCCGCCGGGGCGCGGTACCTCGACCCCGGCGCGAACCTCGGGTTCGGGGCCGCCGTCAACCGGGCGCTGGCCGACCCGCAGGTCCCCGGCGCCGACGTGCTCCTGCTCAACCCGGACGCGCGGATCGACGTCGCCGGGGTGCGCGCGCTCCAGCGCCGGCTGCACGCCGAGCCCGACCTCGCCGCCGTCGGCCCCGCCCAGCGGGACGACGACGGCACCCCCGCCCGCGTGCGCTGGCCGTTCCCCACCCCGGCCGGGGCGTGGCGGCAGGCCCTCGGGCTGGGCGTGCCCGCCACCCGGGACGGCTTCGTCATCGGCTCGGTCCTGCTGCTGCGCACCGAGGCGCTGGCGCAGGTCGGCGGGTTCGACGAGGCGTACTTCCTGTACTCCGAGGAGACCGACTGGCAGCGGCGCGCGCACCGCGCCGGGTGGCGGTCGGCCGTGGCCGAGGACGTCGTGGCCGGGCACGTCGGGGCGGGCACCAGCGCCGACCCCGGCCGCCGGGACACCCACTTCCACGCCGGCCAGGAGCGGTACCTGCGCACCCACCACGGGCGCGCGGGGTGGGCGGTGGCGCGGACGGCCGTGCTCGCCGGGTCCGTGCCGCGCGCCGTGCTGCCCGGTGAGCGCGGC
>JAEWGQ010000437.1 GCA_023388235.1 Actinomycetes bacterium
GCGTCACCACGGCACCCACGACCTCGCCGACGCCGCCGAGCAGCGCGCTCACGGGCCCGGCGGGCGGTGCGGGCGGCTCCTGCGCGGACGCGTCGGGCGCCAGGCCGACGAGCGCGGCGCCCGCGAGGGTCAGCCCGCCGGCGGCGTACAGCCCGCGGCGCAGCCACCGGGACGCGGCGGAGCGCACGTGCGGTGCGCTGCGTCGTCGCGTCGCCATGGCGACTCCCCCCGGAGGCCTCCTGCCGCCACCCGCGCCGTCGCGGGTGTGGCCTGGACCACATCGACGGTAGGAGCGCCGTGCGGGGTCGGCAACGGCGCGCTACGCCGGACGGGTGACCGCCCCGCGCTGACGTGCGGGGACGCGCGGACGGCGCGCGGCGGGGTCAGCGCTCGCGGCTGCGCGGGATCGCGATGCTGAGCGCGAACGAGACGACGGACACGATGAGCGCCCCGACGAACGCGCTGCCGAAGTCGTCGATCCGCAGGCCCCAGGACGTCTGCTCCGTGATCCACGCGGTGAGCATGAGCATCAGCGCGTTGACGACGAGCGTGAACAGGCCGAGCGTCAGGATGTACAGCGGGATCGACAGCACCGCCACGATCGGCTTCACGACGGCGTTCACGATGCCGAACACGAGCGCGACCAGCAGGATCACGCCGATGCGCCCGCCCGGGGTGTCGGCGCCGACGATGCCGATGCCGGGCAGGAGCACCTCGGCCAGCCACAGGGCGACGCCGCTGATGAGGACGCGCAGCACGAAGCTCATGCCCCGATCCTGCCACCCGGGGGCCCCGCGCGGCAGGTCGTCGCGGGCGGGCGTCCGCCTGGCGGCCCCGGTGCGGGCGGGCCCGGCGCCGGTGGCATCCTGGCGTGCGTGAAGCGCGTCCCCCTGCGTCCCGCCCTCGCCTCGCTGCCGCCGTACGTCCCCGGCGCCCGCGTGCCCGTCGGCGCGGCGGCGTACAAGCTGTCGTCGAACGAGAACCCGTACCCGCCGCTGCCGTCGGTGGTCGCGGCGATCGCGGACGGGGCGGTGGACGTCAACCGCTACCCGGACATGTACGCCACCGAGCTGACGGAGGCGGTGGCGGCGCACCTCGGCGTGCAGCCGGACCAGGTGGTCGCCGGGTGCGGCTCGGTGGCCGTGCTGGGGCACGTGCTGGCGGCGTTCTGCGACGCGGGCGACGAGGTCGTGCACCCGTGGCGGTCGTTCGAGGCCTACCCGATCATGGTCACGCTCGCGGGCGCGGCCGGGGTCCCGGTGCCGGTGGGCGCGGACGGCCGGCTCGACCTGCCCGCGATGGCCGCGGCCGTCACCGACCGGACCCGGGTGGTGCTGGTGTGCACCCCGAACAACCCGACCGGTCCCGCGGTGCACGCGGGCGAGCTCGAGGACTTCCTCGCCGCGGTGCCGTCCGACGTGCTGGTGGTGCTGGACGAGGCCTACGTCGAGTTCGTCCGCGACCCCGAAGCCCCGGACGGGCTGGCGGTCCTCGCCGCGCACCCGAACGTCGTGCTGCTGCGGACGTTCTCCAAGGCGTACGGGCTCGCGGGCCTGCGCGTGGGGTTCGCCGTCGCGGACGCGCGGCTGGCCGCCGGGATCCGGGCGGCCTCGACGCCGTTCGGCGTCTCGCACCTGGCGCAGCTCGCCGGCGTCGCGTCGCTGCGGGCGGCGGACGAGCTGGCCGCGCGCGTGGACGGCATCGTCCGGGAGCGCACCCGGATGCTGGCGGGCCTGCGTGCGCACGGCTGGGAGGTCCCGGACAGCCAGGCGAACTTCGTGTGGCTGGCCCTCGGCGACGACGCCGCGCGGTTCGCGGCCGAGACGACCCGCGCGGGCGTTCTCGTGCGACCCTTCGCCGGCGACGGCGTCCGCATCAGCGTCGGCGAGCCCGAGGCGACGGACGTGGTGCTGCAGGTCGCCCGCGGTTTCCGGCGCTGAGCGCCGTCCTGGCGCCCCCGGAGCCCGGTTGGCTGCCCCCGGTGGCTCGCCTATGCTGCGGACCGGTGCAGAGGGGGTGGACCGCGTGACCGAGAGCACGTCCCCGGGCGGGACCATCCCGTCCGGGTGGCCCGGCCACGCGCCCGATCCCGACGACCCCGCGGTCGACGGCCCGATCGCGCTGCTGCTCGTCGAGGACGACGACGGCGACGCCCTGCTGGTCGAGGAGCACCTGGCCGACGCGGGCCTCGACGTGCTGCTGAGCCGGGCGCGCACCCTGGACGAGGCGGTCGCGCGCCTGGACGTGGACTGCGTGCTGCTGGACCTCGGGCTGCCGGACGCCGTCGGCCTCGGCGCGCTCGAGCGGCTGCTCGCTGCGGGCGCCCCGGCCGTGGTCGTGCTCACGGGCCGCACCGACACCGACACGGGCCTGCGGGCGGTGTCGGCGGGCGCGCAGGACTACCTGGTCAAGGGCGAGGTGGACGGCGAGCTGCTCGGCCGCTCGGTGCGCTACGCGGTGCAGCGCCGCCGGCTCGAGGCCGTGGACCGCGCCCTGTACCGGAGCATGGTCCGCGCGGAGGAGACGGTGCGGTTCGAGAGCGCGCTGCTGCCGCGCCCGGCGGTGCGGGACGCCCGCCTCGAGGTGCAGGTGGGGTACCGCGCGGGCCGCGACGGCGTGCTCGGCGGGGACTTCTACGACGTGGTCGAGCGGCCGGACGGCACCGTGCTCGCCGTGATCGGCGACGTGTGCGGGCACGGCCCGGACGAGGCCGCGCTCGGCGCCGTGCTGCGCACCGCGTGGCGCACGCTGGTGCTGGCGGACACCCCGGTGGACGACCTGCTGCCGCTGGTCGAGCGGGTGCTGCACTCGGAGCGCGCGCGGGACGAGATCTTCACGACGATGGCCATGGTCGCCGTCGCGCCGGACCGCACCGAGGTCGACCTGTACCTCGCGGGGCACCCGGTGCCGTTCCTGCTCGGCGACGCGGGCGCGGGCCGGCCGTCGGTGCTGCTGCCCACGGACCAGCGCGGCCGCGCGCTCGGCATCCCGGTGGACGGCACCTGGAAGCCGCGGCGGCTGGAGCTCGACGGCGCGTGGCGCCTGCTGATGTACACGGACGGCCTGCTCGAGGCGACGGTCGGCGGCACCGCGGACCGGATCGGGAAGACGGGGCTGCTGGAGGTCGTGGACGGCGCGCTCGCGGCGCCCGCCGACGGGGTGGTCGAGGACGTGCTGCACGAGGTGCGCCGCCGGCACGGCGGCGAGCTGGTGGACGACACGGCGGTGGTCGTCGTCGGCTGGACCGGCGCATGACGGCACCGTCCCCCGCCGGGCCCCCGCGCGCCCGCGTCACCCTGCGGCGCCGCCTCGCGCTCGCCCTCGTCGCCGCCGGCGTGGTGCTCGGGCTGGTCTTCGTCGGGTCCGGCGTCGCCCTGTGGCGGATGCTCGACGCGCAGGAGCTCGTCACCGACCGCTACTTCACCGCCATCACCGACGCGGAGTCGTCGTACACGCACCTGGTCGACGCCGAGACCGCGGTCCGCGGCTA
Source organism: Actinomycetes bacterium (assembly GCA_023388235.1). Classification (GTDB taxonomy): domain Bacteria; phylum Actinomycetota; class Actinomycetes; order Actinomycetales; family Cellulomonadaceae; genus Cellulomonas. The sequence goes on from JAEWGQ010000437.1 coordinate 3,491, forward strand.
CGCGCTGACCGGGTACGAGGGCACCCTCGAGCCGTACCAGCGGGCGATGGAGGCGACCTCGTCGTTCGCCACCGTCGCCGACCCCGCCACGGCGGCGACGCCTGCGGTGCGCGACGCCGCGGCCGCCGCGGTGGCCGCCGCCGACCGCTGGGACACCGAGTTCGCCCGGCCCGTCATCGAGGCGGTGGCCGCGGACGGCCCGTCGGCGGTCTCGGCGGCCGAGGTCGAGAAGGGCCGCGACCTGTTCGACCGGACCCGCGGGGCCGTCGAGGACTACCTGGAGGTGCTGCGCGACCGCCGCGACGAGGCCGCCTCCGACCTGGCCGCGTGGACCCGCATCGTCATCGGCTCGCTGGTCGCGCTCGTGGTGGCGGGCCTGGTGGCCGGGGCGGTCCTGTGGCGCACGCTGCGCGCCTGGATCACCGAGCCGATGGACGCCCTCGCGTCCGACGCGCGCGCCGTGTCGTCCGGCGACCTGCACCACCCGGTCGCGACGACCGGCCCGGGGGAGATCGCCGACCTCGCCGACGCCGTCGACCGGATGCGGCTGCACCTGGTCGCGCAGGTGCAGGAGGTCGAGCGCTCGCGGGCCGAGATCGCCGACGCGCACGACCGGCTGTCCGAGCAGGCCGAGGAGCTGCGCCGGTCCAACCGCGACCTGGAGCAGTTCGCCTACGTCGCGTCGCACGACCTGCAGGAGCCGCTGCGCAAGGTCGCCTCGTTCACCCAGCTGCTGCAGAAGCGGTACGGCGGGCAGATGGACGAGCGCGCCGACCAGTACATCGCGTTCGCGGTGGACGGCGCGAAGCGCATGCAGCAGCTCATCCAGGACCTGCTCGGGTTCTCGCGCGTCGGCCGGCTGGGCGGCGAGCTGTCGGACGTCCCGCTGGAGGACGCGCTCGCCGCCGCGCTGGAGAACCTCGGCGGCCTGGTGGAGGACACCGGGGCGGTGGTCGTGCACGACCCGCTGCCCGTGGTGCGCGGCGAGCGGGCCCTGCTCGTCCAGCTCCTGCAGAACCTCGTCGGCAACGCGATCAAGTTCCGGGACCCGGACCGCGTGCCGGAGGTCCGGATCACCGCGACGCAGGTGGCAGACTCGTGGGAGCTCGAGTGCCGGGACAACGGCATCGGCATCGACCCGCAGTACGCCGACCGCGTCTTCGTGATCTTCCAGCGGCTGCACCCCAAGGACGTGTACGAGGGCACCGGCATCGGGCTGGCGCTCTGCAAGAAGATCGTCGAGTACCACGGCGGTCGCATCTGGCTCGGCCGGCCCGAGGGGCCCGACGAGCACGGCACCAGCATCCGCTGGACGCTGCCGGCGGCCGCCCCGGGACGGGACGCGACGGCGGCAGCGGAGGAATCGGAGTGAACGTGGCACGCACCGGCAAGGTCATCGACGTCCTGCTCGTCGAGGACGACCCGGGCGACGTCCTCATGACGCGCGAGGCGTTCGAGGACAACAAGGTCGCCAACCGGCTCGCCGTGGTGTCCGACGGCGTGAGCGCGCTGGCGTACCTGCGCAAGGAGGGCGAGCACGCCGACGCCCGCACCCCGGACCTCGTCCTGCTGGACCTCAACCTGCCCCGGATGGACGGGCGCGAGGTGCTGGAGGCCATGAAGAACGACGAGGCGCTGCGCAGCATCCCGGTCGTCGTGCTCACGACCTCGGAGGCCGAGGAGGACGTCGTGCGGTCCTACGCGCTGCACGCCAACGCCTACGTGACCAAGCCCGTGGACTTCGAGCGGTTCATCGAGGTCGTCCGCCAGATCGACGAGTTCTTCGTCGAGGTCGTGCGCCTGCCGCAGCGCTGACCCGCCGGCCCCGCCGCAGCCCCCGCACCGGTCCCCGGGCGGGGGCTGCGGTGCGCCCGGGGGTTGTCGGGACCCCACAACGGGGGGCGTCCCGTCTTGACGCACCCCGGGGCCCCGGACCTACGGTTGCGTAGCCTACGCTGGCGTAGGTTGCGACAGGCCCGCCGGTCACCGGAGGGCTCCCCCAGGCGAAGGAGTACCGCGTGAGCCCGAGCGGTCCGCTCACCGACGACGGCCTGGTCCAGCTGCTGACGCCCGCGGGCGAGCGGGTGGACCACCCCGACTACGCACCCCGGGTCGCGCACCTGGACGCCGACGCGCTGCGCGGGCTGTACCGCGACATGGTGCTGGTCCGGCGGTTCGACACCGAGGCCACGGCCCTGCAGCGGCAGGGCGAGCTCGGCCTGTGGGCGCAGTGCCTCGGCCAGGAGGCCGCGCAGGTCGGCTCCGGCCGCGCGCTGGCCCCGCAGGACTACGTCTTCCCGTCGTACCGCGAGCACGGCGTCGCGCACACCCGCGGGCTGGACCTCACCGAGGTGCTGCGGCTGTTCCGCGGCGTGGACCACGGCGGCTGGGACTCCGACGCCCTGCGGTTCCACCTGTACACGCTGGTGATCGGCTCGCACACCCTGCACGCCACCGGCTACGCGATGGGCGTGCAGCGCGACGGCGACGTGGGCACCGGCGACCCCGACCGCGACACGGCGGTCGTCACGTACTTCGGCGACGGCGCGACGGCGCAGGGCGACGTCAACGAGGCGCTCGTCTTCGCGGCCGTGAACAACGCGCCGGTCGTCTTCTTCTGCCAGAACAACCAGTGGGCGATCTCGGAGCCGACGTCCCGGCAGACCCGCGTGCCGCTCTACCGCCGCGGCGGCGGGTTCGGCATCCCCAGCGTCCGGGTCGACGGCAACGACGTGCTCGCGTGCTACGCCGTGACCGCGGAGGCGCTCGAGCGCGCCCGCTCCGGCGGCGGCCCGACGTTCGTCGAGGCGTTCACCTACCGCATGGGCGCGCACACGACGTCCGACGACCCGACGAAGTACCGGTCGCGCGCCCAGGAGGACTACTGGCGCCGTCGGGACCCGATCGACCGGCTCGAGAACCTGCTCCGCGCCGAGGACGCGTGGGACGACGCGTTCGCCGCCGACCTGGCTGCCGAGGCCGACGCGCTGGGCGAGCGGCTGCGCGACGAGGTCCGCGCGCTCGCCGCGCCCGACCCGTCGAGCATGTTCGACCACGTCTACGCGACCCCGAACGCCGTGGTCGAGCGCGAGAAGGCGTGGTTCGCCGACTACCAGCAGTCCTTCGAGGAGCCGACCGCGGAGGTGGCGCGATGAGCGACAGCAAGACCCTGACCCTGGCCCGCGCCATCAACGAGGGGCTGCGCCGGTCGCTGGAGAACGACCCCAAGGTCCTGCTCATGGGCGAGGACATCGGTGCGCTCGGCGGCGTCTTCCGCGTGACCGACGGCCTGCAGAAGGACTTCGGCGAGGACCGCGTCGTGGACACGCCGCTCGCGGAGTCCGGCATCCTCGGCACCGCGATCGGTCTCGCGCTGCGCGGCTACCGGCCGGTGTGCGAGATCCAGTTCGACGGGTTCATCTTCCCGGCGTACGACCAGATCACGACGCAGCTCGCGAAGATGGGCTACCGCTCGGGCGGGAAGCTCCAGGTGCCCGTCGTGATCCGCGTGCCGTACGGCGGCGGGATCGGTGCGGTCGAGCACCACAGCGAGAGCCCCGAGGCGCTGTTCGCGCACACGGCCGGCCTGCGCGTCGTGTCGCCGTCCACGCCGCAGGACGCGTACACGATGATCCAGGAGGCCGTCGCCTCGCCGGACCCGGTGCTCTTCTTCGAGCCCAAGGGCCGCTACTGGGAGAAGGGGCCGGTCGACGTCGCGGGCCGCGGCGAGGGCGCGACCGTGCTCGACCGGGCGCGCGTCGTCCGCCCCGGCACGGACCTCACGCTCGTCGCCTACGGGCCGACCGTCGCGACCGCGCTCCGCGTCGCCGCGGCGGCCGAGCAGGAGGGCCGCAGCATCGAGGTCGTGGACCTGCGCAGCATCTCGCCGCTCGACACCACGACGGTCGTCGAGTCCGTCCGCCGGACGGGGCGCTGCGTCGTCGTGCACGAGGCCCCGACCTACCTCGGCTCGGGCGCCGAGGTCGCGGCCCGCGTGACCGAGGAGTGCTTCTACTCGCTCGAGGCGCCCGTGCTGCGCGTCGGCGGCTTCCACACGCCGTACCCCGTCGCGAAGATCGAGCACGACTACCTGCCGAGCCTCGACCGCGTGCTCGACGCCGTCGACCGCGCGTTCGCGTTCTGACGCGCGTCCGCCGCGACCTCGACAGCGCCGACCGGGACCACCAGGAGGACCACGCAGTGCCCACCTTCGAGAAGTTCAACCTCCCCGACGCGGGCGAGGGCCTCACCGAGGCCGAGATCGTGCACTGGCACGTCGCCGTCGGCGACGCCGTCACGGTCAACCAGACGATCGTCGAGATCGAGACGGCGAAGTCGCTCGTCGAGCTGCCGTCGCCGTACACGGGCGTCGTCACGGAGATCCTCACGCCCGAGGGCACGACGGTCGAGGTCGGCGTGCCGATCATCGTCGTGGACACGGACCCGGGCGGCACCGCCCCGGCGCCGACCGCACCGGCCGGCGTCGTGCCCGACGGCGCGGACGCGGCTCCCGCTCCTGCCTCGCCCGCGCCGGGTGCCGGGTCGGAAGGCGGGGCGACCGCCGCGGCCGGTGGCTCCGGCTCGGTGCTCGTGGGGTACGGCACGGTGGAGCCGGGCAC
>JAEWGQ010000021.1 GCA_023388235.1 Actinomycetes bacterium
GGTGGCGGTGGCGGCCGTCCCGGTGGCGGCGGTGGCGGCGGCTACGGCGGCGGCGGTGGCCGTCCCGGTGGTGGCGGCGGCTTCGGCGGTCGTCCCGGTGGCGGCGGTGGCCGTCCCGGTGCCGGCGGTCGCGGCTCCACCCAGGGTGCCTTCGGGCGTGCCGGGGGCCGTCCGGTCCGCGGCCGCAAGTCGAAGCGGGCGAAGCGCCAGGAGTTCGAGCAGATGCAGGCGCCGTCGCTCGGCGGCGTGCAGGTGCCGCGCGGGAACGGCTCGACCGTCATCCGCCTGCGCCACGGCTCGTCGCTGAACGACTTCGCGGACAAGATCGACGCGAACCCGGCCTCGCTGGTCACCGTGCTGTTCCACCTCGGTGAGATGGCGACGGCGACCCAGTCCCTCGACGAGGACACCTTCGGCACGCTGGCCGCCGAGCTCGGCTACGTCGTCGAGATGGTCTCGGCGGAGGAGGAGGACCGCGAGCTGCTCGGGGCCTTCGACATCGACCTCGACGCGGAGCTGGAGGGGGAGTCCGACGAGGACCTCGCCCCGCGGCCGCCCGTCGTCACCGTCATGGGCCACGTCGACCACGGCAAGACCAAGCTCCTCGACGCCATCCGGTCCACGGACGTCGTCGCGGGCGAGGCCGGCGGCATCACCCAGCACATCGGTGCCTACCAGGTGCGCACGGAGCACGAGGGCCAGGACCGGGCCATCACGTTCATCGACACCCCGGGTCACGAGGCGTTCACCGCCATGCGTGCCCGTGGTGCGCAGGTGACGGACATCGCGATCCTCGTGGTCGCGGCGGACGACGGCGTGATGCCCCAGACCATCGAGGCGCTCAACCACGCCCAGGCGGCGAACGTGCCGATCGTGGTCGCGGTCAACAAGGTGGACAAGGAGTCGGCGAACCCGGCGAAGATCCGCCAGCAGCTCACCGAGTACAACCTGGTGGCCGAGGAGTACGGCGGCGACACCATGTTCGTCGACGTGTCCGCCAAGCAGCGGATGGGCATCGACGAGCTGCTCGAGGCCGTGCTGCTGACCGCGGACGCCTCGCTGGACCTGCGGGCCAACCCCGACAAGGACGCCCGTGGTGTCGCCATCGAGGCGAACCTCGACAAGGGCCGCGGCGCCGTCGCGACCGTCCTGGTCCAGTCCGGCACGCTGCACGTGGGTGACGCGATCGTCGCCGGCACGGCCCACGGCCGCGTCCGGGCGATGTTCGACGAGCACGGCGAGAACGTCACCGAGGCGGGCCCGGCGCGTCCGGTGCTGGTCCTCGGCCTGGCGTCCGTCCCGAGCGCCGGCGACACCTTCCTGGTGGCGCCCGACGAGCGGACCGCGCGGCAGATCGCCGAGAAGCGCGAGGCCGCCGAGCGGGCCGCCCTCCTGGCCAAGCGCCGCAAGCGCATCAGCCTCGAGGACTTCACGCAGGCGCTGCAGCAGGGCAAGGTCGAGACCCTCAACCTGGTCCTCAAGGGCGACGTGTCCGGTGCCGTCGAGGCGCTGGAGGACGCGCTGCTCAAGATCGACGTGGGCGACGAGGTCGACCTGCGGGTCATCCACCGCGGTGTCGGTGCGATCACGCAGAACGACGTCAACCTCGCCACGGTCGACAACGCCATCATCATCGGCTTCAACGTCAAGTACGCGGAGCGGGTGGAGGAGCTCGCCGAGCGCGAGGGCGTGGACGTCCGGTTCTACTCGGTCATCTACCAGGCGATCGACGACGTCGAGGCGGCCCTCAAGGGCATGCTCAAGCCGGAGTACGAGGAGGTGCAGCTCGGTACCGCCGAGGTGCGCGAGGTGTTCCGCTCCTCCAAGTTCGGCAACATCGCCGGTTCGCTCGTCCGGTCCGGGGAGATCCGCCGCAACACCAAGGCGCGGGTGCTCCGGAACGGCAACGTCATCGGCGACAACCTCACCATCGAGTCGCTCAAGCGGTTCAAGGACGACGCCACCGAGGTCCGCGAGGGCTACGAGTGCGGTATCGGCCTCGGGTCGTACAACGACATCACCGAGGGTGACGTCATCGAGACCTGGGAGATGCGCGAGAAGCCGCGCGCCTGACCGGTCGTGACCCGCGGGTCTGCCCCCACGCACCGCGCGTGGGGGCGGACCCGCGGCCGTCTGCCCGCGCACCGCGGGCGGGGAAGGAGCAGGAATGGTGGACCACCCCCGGGCCCGCAAGCTGGCGGACCGCATCCAGCAGATCGTCGCGCAGATGCTCGACACCCGGATCAAGGACCCGCGCCTGGGCTTCGTGACCGTGACCGACGTGCGCGTGACGGGCGACCTGCAGCACGCGAGCGTCTTCTACACGGTGCTCGGCGACGAGGAGGCCCGCGCGGGCACGGCCCAGGCGCTGGAGAGCGCCAAGGGCCTGATCCGCTCCGAGGTCGGCAAGCAGACCGGCGTCCGGCTCACGCCGACGCTGGAGTTCCACCTCGACGCGGTGCCGGAGACGGCCGCGCACCTGGACGCCGCGCTGCTCGAGGCGGCGCGCCGGGACGCGGAGGTGTCCGCGCTCGCGTCGGGCGCCCAGTACGCCGGCGAGGCGGACCCGTACCGCAAGCCGGCGGACGAGGACGAGGACGACGAGGAGGACGCCGGTCGCTGACCGGCGCGCACCCATGACCGCTCGCAGCGGCGACCGGCCGCGCCGCCCGACCGCCCCCGACGGCCTGCTGGTGGTGGACAAGCCCGCGGGCTGGACCAGCCACGACGTGGTCGCGAAGGTCCGCGGGCTGGCCGGCACCCGCAAGGTCGGGCACGCCGGCACCCTCGACCCGATGGCGACGGGCGTGCTGGTGCTGGGCGTCGGCCGGGCGACCCGGCTGCTCACCTACGTGGTGGGCGCCGACAAGGAGTACACGGCCACGGTCCGGCTGGGCGTCGCCACCACCACGGACGACGCCGAGGGCGAGCCCGTGGCCCGGGCGGACGCCTCCGGGGTGACCCGGGCGGCGGTCGAGGCCGGCGCGGCCGACCTCACCGGGCCGATCCAGCAGGTGCCGAGCGCGGTGTCCGCCATCAAGGTGGACGGGCAGCGCGCGTACGCCCGGGTGCGGGCCGGCGAGGACGTCGAGCTGGCGGCCCGTCCGGTCACGGTCGAGCGGTTCGACGTGCACGACGTGCGGGCCGTCCCGGACCCGGACGGCTCGGGCGTGCCCGCGCTGGACGTGGACGTCACGGTCGTCTGCTCGTCGGGCACCTACGTCCGCGCGCTGGCCCGCGACCTCGGCCGGGCGCTGGGCGTCGGCGGCCACCTGACCGCGCTGCGGCGCACCCGGGTCGGGGGGTACCCGGTGGCCGCGGCCCGCCCGCTGGACGCGCTGGAGGCCTGGCCGGCGGACGTCCCGCTGGACACGCTGCCGCTGGCCGACGCCGCACGCGCGACGTTCCCGGTGCGCGAGCTCACCGCCGACGAGGCGCGCGCCCTGTCGTACGGGCAGCGCGTGCCCGCGACGGGGTCCGGGGCCGGTGTGACCGTCGCCGCGCTGACGCCCGCCGGTGAGCTCGCGGCCCTGCTGGAGGACCGCGGGCCGCACGCCCGGCCGGTGCTGGTGTTCACCGCCGCGAGCTGAGCGGCGCCGGCCGGGGCGTGCACCGTCCCGGGGCGCGGCCCGGGCGTGGCAGGCTTGTCCCCGCGCCGGGGTCGCCGGCGTGCCACCGCGCCGCGAGGCGCCGACGGACGGGAGTGCGCGTGCAGCGCTGGACGGACCTGGCGCAGGTCCCCGCGGACTTCGGGCCGTCGGTCGTGACCATCGGGAACTTCGACGGGGTGCACCGCGGGCACGTCGGGGTGCTGACGCGCATGGTCGCCGACGCCCGCGCGGCCGGGGCGCGGTCCGTCGCGGTGACGTTCACGCCGCACCCGCAGCAGGTGCACCGCCCGGAGCAGGCGCCGCCGCTGCTCACGGGCGACGCGGACCGCCTGGAGCTGCTGGCGCAGACCGGCCTGGACGCGGTGCTGCTGCTCACGTACACGCTGGACTTCGCGCGGCAGACGGCCGAGGAGTTCGTGCGCCGGTACCTGGTCGAGGGGCTGCGCGCGCGCACCGTCGTGGTCGGCCGCGACGTGCGGTTCGGGCGGGACAACGCCGGCGACCTCACGACGATGACGGCGCTGGGGGAGCGGTACGGCTTCGGCGTCGAGGTGATCGAGGACGTCGCGCCGGACGACGACGCCGACGGCTCGCTCGCCGACCCGCTGCGCCGGCGCTGGTCCTCGACCTGGGTGCGCGAGCTGCTCACGGCGGGCGACGTGCGGCAGGCGGCGCGGGTGCTGGGGCGCCCGCACCGGGTGCGCGGCACGGTCGTGCACGGCGACAAGCGCGGCCGGGACCTCGGCTTCCCGACGGCCAACCTCGACCCGGACGCGGCCGGCATGGTCCCGGCCGACGGCGTGTACGCCGGCTGGCTGCGGCGCCCGGAGCTGCCGCCGGGGTCGCCCGACGCGGTGCTGCCCGCGGCGGTCTCCGTGGGGACGAACCCGACGTTCGACGGGGTGCAGCGGCGGGTCGAGGCCTACGTGCTGGACCGGACCGACCTGGACCTGTACGGCGAGGAGGTCGTGCTGGAGTTCGTCGAGCGGCTGCGGCCGACGCTGCGGTTCGACGGGGTGGACGCCCTGGTCGCGCAGATGGCGCGGGACGTCGAGGGCGTGCGCGAGGTGCTCCGGCCCGTCGCCGGCTGATAGACTCGCACAGCCGTCAGAACGGCCGCGGACAGAGAGCGCCCGGGTGGACCTGCCCCGGAGCACCGCGCAACGAGACGAAACCGGGAGAGTCGTGCCCCTCGACAGCGCCACCAAGAAGTCCATCATGACCGAGTACGCCACCCACGAGGGTGACACCGGTTCCCCCGAGGTCCAGATCGCGATGCTGTCGCAGCGCATCAAGGACCTCACCGAGCACCTGAAGACGCACAAGCACGACCACCACAGCCGCCGTGGGCTGCTGCTCCTGGTCGGCCAGCGCCGTCGTCTGCTCGGCTACCTGCAGAAGGTCGACATCAACCGCTACCGCAGCCTCATCGAGCGGCTCGGCCTGCGGCGCTGACCGCCTGACCAGCCCGGACCCGCCGAGGGTCCGGGCTGGTCCCGCGTCAGGGCCCGTCCCTGACGCATGCTGTTCCTGCACCACACCCACTCCGCGCCGGTCGACGCGTCCGGTCCTCGGTAGTGGTTCCCGGAACGCCTCGCGCTCCGGGTGCCTCGATCGAAGACCGCCGTGACCGGTCCGGCGCCTTCGAGGACAAGGAGGGCACCCGTGGAGGGTCCCGAGATCCAGTTCGCCGAGGCCGTGATCGACAACGGTCGCTTCGGCACCCGCACCGTCCGCTTCGAGACCGGCCGCCTGGCCAAGCAGGCCGCCGGCTCCGCCATGGCCTACCTGGACGGCGAGACCGCCCTGCTGTCGGCCACGACGGCGGGCAAGCACCCCAAGGACCAGTTCGACTTCTTCCCGCTCACGGTGGACGTCGAGGAGCGGCAGTACGCCGCCGGCAAGATCCCCGGCTCGTTCTTCCGCCGCGAGGGCCGTCCCTCGACCGAGGCGATCCTGGCCTGCCGCCTGATCGACCGCCCGCTGCGCCCGCTGTTCGTCAAGGGCCTGCGCAACGAGGTCCAGGTCGTCATCACCGTCCTGGCGATCCACCCGGACGACGCGTACGACGTCCTGGCGATCAACGCCGCGTCCATCAGCACCCAGATCTCCGGCCTGCCGTTCTCCGGCCCGGTCGGCGCGGTGCGCATCGCACTGGTCGACGGCCAGTGGGTCGCGTTCCCGCGCTACTCCGAGCGCGAGCGCGCCACGTTCGAGATCGTCGTGGCCGGCCGCGTCGTCGGCGACGACGTCGCCATCGCGATGATCGAGGCCGAGGCGCCCGAGAAGTCCTGGAACATCATCAAGGACGAGGGCGGCGTCGCGCCGACCGAGGCCGTCGTGGCCGAGGGCCTCGAGGCGTCCAAGCCGTTCATCCGGGCGCTCGTCGAGGCGCAGCAGCAGCTCGCCGCGCAGGCCGCCAAGGAGACCCGCGAGTTCCCGACGTTCCCGGACTACCAGCCGGACGCGTACGAGGCCGTCGAGGGCGCCGCGCAGGCGAAGATCGGCGAGGCGATGCAGATCGCCGACAAGCAGACCCGCGAGAACCGCCTGGACGAGGTCAAGGCCGAGGTCCTGGCCGAGCTCGCCGGCGCGTTCGAGGGTCGCGAGAAGGAGCTCTCCGCCGCGGTGCGCGCGGTGACCAAGAAGGTCATCCGCCAGCGCATCCTCACGGACGGCTTCCGCATCGACGGCCGCGGCCTGCGGGACATCCGCACGCTCTCGGCCGAGGTCGAGGTGCTGCCCCGCGTGCACGGCTCGGCGCTGTTCGAGCGCGGCGAGACCCAGATCCTGGGCGTCACCACGCTGAACATGCTCCGGATGGAGCAGCAGCTCGACACGCTGTCGCCCGAGACGCGCAAGCGCTACATGCACAACTACAACTTCCCGCCGTACTCGACCGGTGAGACCGGCCGCGTGGGCTCGCCGAAGCGGCGCGAGATCGGCCACGGCGCCCTCGCCGAGCGCGCGATCATGCCGGTGCTGCCGAGCCGCGAGGAGTTCCCCTACGCGATCCGCCAGGTCTCCGAGGCGCTGGGCTCCAACGGCTCGACGTCGATGGGCTCGGTCTGCGCGTCCACCCTGTCGCTGCTGAACGCGGGTGTGCCGCTGCGCGCGCCCGTCGCCGGCATCGCGATGGGCCTCGTGTCCGACACCGTGGACGGGGAGACCCGCTACGCGGCGCTCACCGACATCCTCGGCGCCGAGGACGCGTTCGGCGACATGGACTTCAAGGTCGCCGGCACCCGCGAGTTCGTCACGGCCATCCAGCTCGACACCAAGCTCGACGGCATCCCCGCCTCCGTGCTGGCCGACGCGCTGACCCAGGCCAAGGAGGCGCGCCTCGCGATCCTCGACGTCATCAACGAGGCGATCGACGTCCCGGACGAGATGTCGCCGAACGCCCCGCGCGTCATCACGGTGAAGGTCCCGGTCGACAAGATCGGCGAGGTCATCGGCCCGAAGGGCAAGATGATCAACCAGATCCAGGAGGAGACCGGCGCCGACATCTCCATCGAGGACGACGGCACCGTCTACATCGGCGCGACCGACGGCCCCTCGGCCGAGGCGGCGCGGGCCGCGATCAACGCGATCGCGAACCCGCACATGCCGGAGATCGGCGAGCGCTTCGTCGGGACCGTCGTCAAGACGACCACGTTCGGCGCGTTCATCTCCCTGTCCCCGGGCAAGGACGGCCTGCTGCACATCTCGCAGATCCGTCGCCTGGTCGGCGGCAAGCGCGTCGAGAAGGTCGAGGACGTCCTCGGCGTGGGCCAGAAGGTCCAGGTCGAGATCGGTGAGATCGACCCGCGCGGCAAGCTGTCGCTGCACGCCGTGGTCGAGGACGAGGCCCCCGCCGAGGGCGCCGCGGCCGACGAGCCGGCCGACGCCTGACGTGCCGCTGCACCTCCCTCTGGTCGCACCCGGGCAGCCGGGCAGCGACCTGACCGCCGGGCAGGCGGGCGACGGCGACGTCCGTCGCTCCGTCCTGCCCGGCGGGGTGCGCCTGCTCACCGAGCACGTCCCCGGGATGCGCTCGGCGTCCGTGGGGGCGTGGGTGGGCGTGGGCTCGCGCGACGAGTCCGACGGCCACCACGGCTCCACGCACTTCCTCGAGCACCTGCTGTTCAAGGGCACCGCGCGGCGCACGGCGATGGACATCGCCGAGGCGTTCGACGAGGTCGGCGGCGAGGCGAACGCGGCCACGGGCAAGGAGCACACCTGCTACTACGCCCGCGTGCTGGACGAGGACCTGCCGATGGCGGTCGACGTCATCGCGGACATGGTGACCTCCGCGCGGCTGGACGCCGACGAGCTCGAGACCGAGCGCGGGGTCATCCTCGAAGAGCTCGCGATGAACGACGACGACCCGAGCGACGTCGCGCACGAGCGGTTCGCCACGGTCGTGCTCGGCGGGCACCCCCTGGGCCGTCCCATCGGCGGCACCCCGGAGACCATCCGGGCCGTGCCGCGGGACGCGGTCTGGGAGCACTACCGGCAGCACTACCGCCCCGAGACCCTCGTGGTCACGGCGGCGGGCAACGTCGACCACGACGCGCTCGCCGCGCAGGTGGTGCGCGCGCTGCACGACGGCGGGTGGGCGCTGCCCGCCGGCACCGCCCCCGCCGCCCGGCGCGGTCCCGCCGAGGCGCTGCCGGTGACCGCCGGCGCGTCCCGCGTGACCGTCCGGCGCTCGACCGAGCAGGCGAACGTCATCGTCGGCGGCACCGGCCTGACGGCCACCGACCCGCGCCGGTTCACGCTGTCCGTGCTGAACGCGGCGCTCGGCGGCGGCATGTCGTCGCGCCTGTTCCAGGAGATCCGCGAGAAGCGGGGCCTGGCGTACTCGACGTACTCGTTCGCGTCCGGGCACGCCGACACCGGCGTCTTCGGCCTGTACGCCGGGTGCACGCCCGGCAAGGTCGACGAGGTCACCGAGCTGCTGGTGCACGAGCTCGAGCGGCTCGCCGACTCGGGGCTCACGGACGCCGAGCTGCGCCGGTCGGTCGGGCAGCTGTCCGGCGGGCTGGTGCTCGGCCTGGAGGACTCCGGGTCGCGCATGAGCCGGCTCGGCAAGTCCGAGCTCGTGCACGGCGAGCTGCTGTCCACCCAGGAGTCCCTGGACCGCGTGCGCGCCGTCACGGCGCGCGACGTGCAGGAGCTCGCCGCCGACCTCGCGTCGCGGCCGCGCTCGGTGGTGCGGGTCGGGCCCTTCGGCGACTGACGCGCACGACCCACGAGCCCGACGGGCCCGGCACCCCCGCGGTGCCGGGCCCGTCGTCGTCCGTCCGGGCCCGAGGTCCTGTTCCCCGCGCGCCCGCGCGGGGTGATCATGGGCGCATGGCCGCCGTCACGTCCGCCCGCAGCTCCGTGTCCGTCGCCCCCGGGCCCAGCGGCCTGGTGGAGGCGCTGTGGGTGGCGCGCGGCCCGCACGGCGCGCCGCCGCGGGTCGCCCTGCCCGACGGCCGGCCCGCCGCCGTGGTCCGCCTGGGCGGCCCGGTGCGGTGGGTCGACCCGCTGACCCGGGACACCGAGGTGATCGGCAGCGTGCTGCGCGGCCCGCGCAGCGTCCCGCAGGTGGTGCTCGCGGACGACCCGGCGGCGCCGGCGTACGAGGTCGGGGCGCGGCTCGCGCCGTGGGCGCTGTCCGCCCTGCGGCCCGACGGCGGGTTCCTGGTGGACGACCACCGGCCGCTCGCGGCGGTGCTCGGGCTGGACGAGGGCGTGCTCGACGCGCGCCTGCGCGCCGGCGACGGCGACGGCGACGAGGTGGCGGT
>JAEWGQ010000060.1 GCA_023388235.1 Actinomycetes bacterium
GCCAAGTCGGCCGACAAGGTGCAGCTGTTCAAGTACGTCGTGAAGAACGTGGCGCACGCCGAGGGCCGCACCGCGACCTTCATGCCGAAGCCGCTGTTCGGCGACAACGGCTCGGGCATGCACGTGCACCAGTCCCTGTGGAAGGACGGCAAGCCGCTGTTCTTCGACGAGAAGGGCTACGGCGGCCTGTCCGACCTCGCCCGCTGGTACATCGGCGGCCTGCTCAAGCACGCGCCGTCGCTGCTGGCGTTCACGAACCCGACGGTGAACTCGTACCACCGCCTGGTCCCGGGCTTCGAGGCGCCGGTCAACCTGGTCTACTCGGCCCGCAACCGCTCGGCGTGCATCCGCGTCCCCGTGACCGGGTCGAACCCGAAGGCCAAGCGCATCGAGTTCCGCGTGCCGGACCCGTCGTCCAACCCGTACCTGGCGTTCGCCGCCATGCTGATGGCGGGCCTCGACGGCATCCAGAACCGCATCGAGCCGCCGGAGCCGGTCGACAAGGACCTGTACGAGCTGCCCCCCGAGGAGCACGCGCAGATCGCCCAGGTCCCCGGCACGCTCGCCGAGGTGCTGGACAACCTCGAGGCCGACCACGACTGGCTGACCGCCGGCAACGTGTTCACCCCGGACCTCATCCAGACCTGGATCGACTACAAGCGCTCGCACGAGGTGGACCCGATCCGCCTGCGGCCGCACCCGCACGAGTTCGAGCTCTACTACGACGTGTAAGTCCGCGTGTTCAAGGCTGCTCCCTTGAGCGCCTGACCTGCACGAACGGCACCCCCGTCACCCCTGTGGTGGTGGGGGTGCCGCCTTTTCGTCACAACCGCGTGCGGGCATTGCCGCGCCGCTCCGGCTCCCAACTGTGCCCGGCACGCACCCACACACCGCTTCCCTGCCGCCCGCCGACCAGCGCCGGAGGCGCGGCAAAGTGGAATGCGCACGAGTCAGGATCGGTGCGGGCCCCTACGCCGCGTCCTCGTCGTTGGTCTCCGTGCCCTCAACCTGCCGCGTTGCAAATCCGTGCAATGCGTCGGTCGTGATGAACACCCGGTAGCCGAGCTCCTCGAGACGGGGAAGTTTGGCGTCCTCGGGGTCGAGCTCGAGGACCACGGGGAGGTCGCGCCCGGGCTGCAACCCCGTGGGCCACCATGCCTCGGCGACCACGAGCACCTCCCCCGTCTCGGGGTCGGCTACCTCGGCGTCACGCTCGGGCGACGCGAAGCCAAGCGCTTCGAGCTCGGCGATCACCGCCCCTACCGACGTCGCCCTCTCATCTGTCTCCGCGACGACCGCCGCGGGAAGCGCGAGCAGGTCGGGTGCCTCGCGGCTTTGACCGTCCCGCAGCTCGGCAAGGAACGTGTTAGCGGCGCCGACGAGCAGTTCCTGCCGGGCGGCGACGAAGTCCTTGTAGCGATCCGCTTGCCAGAGGTCGGGGTCGGTCGGGATCCACTGCGACTCGAGAGCGCCAGGTTGCCGCTCCGCGACATCGGCGAGGTACTCCGCCGGATCCTTGCGACCGATCTGGAGGTTGGTGTTCTGGGTGAGGAACGCGAAGTTCGCGACGGTGTTCACCCACGCCCTGTCGTACCCGTGCTCGTACAGGTACGCCTTCGGGAAGATGTGGTGCACCTGCAGTCCCGCCAGCGGGCCGAGCATCTCGGCCTTGAGCGGGATCCCGGATCCGAGGTCGCGAGCCTCGAGAACACGCGTCATCAGGTAGAGCAGCGGGTAGAACCGCGAGCCGACGCCATAGCTGTCGAAGTCGTACGGCTCGAGCGTGAGGTTCCCACCGCGCCACCGCTCCAGCGACGCGATCAGCCCGTCCGTGCCACTGTGGTCGAGCGTCTCGATGTCCTGCTGGAGAACCGTCTCCGTCGACCCCGCGAAGCGTCCCCACAGGGCGGCGTGGACGTACCAGAAGAGGACTCGGTCGCGTTCCCGCGCGGTCCCGAACGAGCCGCCGGACGTGTCAAGCAGGCGCGTGATGACGGGAATCGCCCCGCGGCCCATGAGGACGCGGTTGTGGTCCAGCCCGAGCCTTCCCTGGAACGTCTGCAGCACGACTTCGACGTGTCGCGCGCCCCTCTCAAGGCCGTCCGCCACCGTTGCCGACGGGACGCCCTCGAGCGCGCCGAACTGGGCTCGACCGGTCACGACGGCGTTGACGTTCCGTAGCAGCCAGTCGAGCGAGAAGTCGTAGTCCCAGGTACTCCACCGGTCGAGTAGGTCGCGCATACGTCCGCGAATTCGTGGATCCTCTGCGCAGATGCGCGCCAGCGCGAGGTCGCCCTTCGAGAGCTTCGTGCCGCCGGAGTTGACCTTGTTGAAGATGTCGACGACGACGTCGTAGGTGACGTCCGCGCCCGTGATCTTCTCCTGATGGAACTCGCGCTCCAGGATGTTGCGGACTTTGTTCAGCTTCAGCACCAGAACGAGTGCCTCGGCGGTGCCGACACCGCCCGTCACCAGGGCTTCGACGACCCGATCGAGACCGTCGGGCGCGAAGATCCCGGAGACATCGACCCAGTAGGGGTCGTTGGCCATCTTCGCGGGAGCGTAGAACTCGAACGATTCGGTCTTGAGGTGGAAGCGCAGGCCCGTGAACGACTCCGCTCTGCCCTCGAAGAAGGCTGGCGGTCGCCCTCGGACAATCCCGTACAGCGTCGTAATGCGCTGCTGGCCGTCGAGCAGGAGCATCCGCACCCCCGCCCCGGGTGTCACGTCGCCACGGACCGCCCCCGGATCGGTCTCCGTCTCCCAGACGAGCAGGGACCCCACCGGGTAGCCGCGGAACAGCGAGCGCATGAGCTCGCGGACCTGTTCGCGGTTCCAGACGTAGCCCCGTTGGAACTCGGGGAGGAGCATCGTCCCGGAGTCGATCTGGTCGAGGATCGTTCCAAGCTTGGTCATTCGTGCGGCTCCTCGGTGAGTTCGCGTGCCCGGTCAAGGATGTCAGCCCACATGTGCCCCGGGGCGACTTCCGCGAGCATGTCCAGCACGTGTTGCGCGTTGGTCTCCACAACAGAGCGTCGAATCGACGACGAGGCTGCCGACCGTGGAGGCCCCTCCCGCACGGGACGCGAGGCCGACGTCGTCAGCTCGGCGCGCGCGGGTTCCTCGTGGTGCGCCGACCCGCTGTCGGGATCCCGCTGGACGACCGTCGGGCGCTCCTGCGTCCCCGCGGCCTCGAGGGTGCGCACCGTTCCGGGCGTGGCGTCCACCCCGTGCTCGTCTGGGACGAGACTGGGCTCGTCGTCGACGAGGCACGCGGGAACGAGACCATCGACGTGGACGATGTCGAGGTGCCCTGTAGTCCGTGTGAGGGCGACGTAAAGCATGCGCAGCCCGTGCGGCCCGGCGTCGACGATTGCCTGCGGGTCGAGGACGACGACCGCGTCGAACTCGAGACCCTTGGCAGCCGTCGGGCTGACCACGTTGATCGCCTTGGTCAGCTCGCCGTGGTCGGCGTCGGACCAGCTGATCTCCGCCGCGTCGAGCGCCTGCGCAAGGTCGTCACGGTAGCTGTCAGGGCGCACCACCCCGACGAACAGGCCCTTGGCACTGTGCTTCTGGATCGCGTCCAGCGCCGCAGCGACAAGATCACCGTGGGTCGCCACGGGATGCCACGCCGGGGCCCGGTCGACGTCAGTCACCACGGTCGGTGCGTCGATTCCCGGGGCCGCCTCCGGCAAGAGCCTCGCGGCGAGGTCCATGACCGCGCGTGGAACGCGGTACCCGTAGCGGAGATGCTCGAGCGAGTGCGGGAGGGGCGACTCGAGCTCAGAAATCACATCAGCCCAAGAACCGCGAGCCCAGTGGCCGGTCGACTGCGCGATGTCGCCGACGATCGTCATCGCGCCCGCCCGTGATCGCCGGCGAATCGCGATCAACTGCATCGGCGACAGGTCCTGCGCCTCGTCGACCACGATGTGCGCGTAAGTACGCCGCTCTCCGGTGATCTCGTCGGCGAGGAAGTCGAGGAGCGGAAGGTCCTCCTTCGACCATTGCTGCTCTGAGAGTCGCGGAGCGGCCTGCCGACGAAGGTATTGAAGTGCCTCGACGTCGAGAGTGCCGCTCGCAGCCGCGACGAGGCGCTCGAGCGAGCCGAACAGGTCGCGCAGGAATGCCTGCGGGGTGAGCTGCGGCCAGATGCGCTCGAGGTACGCGTCGATCTCTGACGGCTTGGGACGCAGATTCGACGCTCGCGCTCCCGCCTTGTCCGTGCGACGCGCCTCACGTAGGACCAGCGCCTCCAGAGCGGTCCGCATCCGGGCTCGGCCCGGTGCATACGGCGACGTCTCGATGTCAGCCATCGCGTCCTGCACGAGGGCCGGCTGAAGAGTCACACGCCAGGAAACGTCGTCAAATGAGAACTGGACGTCGTCCTGCGGGACTCGCACGCGTTCCTGCAGGCCGCGGGACAGCACCTCACACATTCGGTCGTCCCCCTTCAGACGCGCCGCCTCCGGCAGCTCCTTGACCGAGACGGTGACGCTCGCGTCCATGAGGCGCTGCAGGTCCTGGTGGACGACCCGGTCCTCGCCGAGCTCCGGCAGCACGCGCGCGATGTAGCGCAGGAACGTCGCGTTGGGTCCGACGACCAGGACGTCGTCGCGCTCGACGTCCTTGAGCTCGTTGAACAGCAGCGCCGCCACACGGTGCAACGCCACCGCGGTCTTGCCCGTGCCCGGCCCGCCCTGGACGACGAGCAGCTGGTCGGCAGGCGCCGAGATGATGTCGGCCTGTGCTGCCTGGATGGTCCGGACGATGTCCTCCATCTGCGGGCTGCGCCGACGTTCGAGCACGTCCTGCAGGAATCCGTCGGACGTGAGGAGGGCGGCCTCCCCGCCTTCGAGTGCCGCGACCTTGGCGGCAAGTTCCGCGAACAACACGTCATTGAGCCGATCGATCGCGTTGACCGGTCTCGTGCTGTATTCCCGGTGTCGGCGGACTCCGCGGGAGTCGCCATGCGTCGCTCCGCGCATCTCCTGGATCGCGCGGGTCTTCCAGTTGTAGACCATCTGGTCGCCGGTCTGGCTGACGATCGAGTTTTTGCCCACGTAGTAGGCATCGCCGTCCTCGCAGTCGATCCGAAGGAACGCGACCTCGTCATCTGGGTGGCCAAGGGTCTCGTCCCGCTGTTGAGCCCTATTGATCACACCACTGTCTTTTGGCGTCGCCGCCGCGCCGTACGCACCAGCACGGCTCTCGCGCTTCATCTCACGTTCAGCGCGGACAGCGTCGAACCACTCCTGCTCGGACGGCAGATCGGCGTCGATCTGGGGTACTGCTGCGACCACGGGCACTCCCTTGCGCGACTCGTCACATGGTTCGTCGGCAGGTCAGCTGTCGAGTATGAGGCATACGTGACGACCGAGTCCGACATCGGCGGCCGCGCCGAGGTCATCACCGACGTGGGGAACGTCCTCTCGCTCTCGGATCGGCTCGGCGCCTCACGCCAGTCAAGACCACCACGGTGTCGCGGGGACTCGAGTCGTGTCCTCGGTCTCGGGCGCCCGGTGGCCGATGGCGATGGGGTCGGTGGCACTCGCGGGGACGGGCCTCGGGTTCGGTCCCGCGGCCTCGGTGTGGCGGACGTCGAAGACGACCAGGACCGGCGCTCCCGGCTGCATGACGATGATCGGACGGGCGCCGGGCGCGATCTGCCGGCCGAACTCCGATCGCCACCGCGCGGCTATGGCCACGTGCTGCGCGCCCGGGTCCTTAAGTGGACGAGCATCGGTTGAACGGGCTGTGCATGGGCAGGCGCCCGACGAACGCCAGCAGCGCGCGGTACTCGGACGGGCTGACGTAGGGGCTCGCACTCGCGAGGAGCGCGTCGACCGAAGCCTTGGCCGTGTCCCCGGAGATCCCCGACACAGTCGACTGGTCGAGCGCATCGAGCGGGTCCGCGTCGGAGTCGACGCCTGCCCTGTCCGAGCGACTGCACTGGTCACCCTTTCGGCGTGCTCGTCATGGGCATCACCTCTTCCCGTGCGACGCCGTGGGCGTCGTCGACGTGGCCATCCGCGGGGCCATGCTCTCCATTTGCTCCATGACGAGCGTGATGGCGTCGGGCTGCTGGTCCGGCGGGTACGTGTACTTAGCGAGTAGCCGCTTGATGGCCGAGCGCGACTTGGCGCGCACGTCGTCGCCCACCCGCAGCGCAGACCGAGATGACCTCATCTGCTGGCGCGGCGCACGCCGGTGGGGCGAGAGCGAGGAGAAGTGGGACGGCGCCCAACAGGGACGCCGTGCCGAACGTATCTGGCGGCTGGGACGTGACCGGGGCCGGCGCCGACGTCCAGGCCGAGGCGATCGCCCGGGCCAAGGAAACCGTGCACAACGCGGGCAGAGGCGACACCGAGACCTCAATGCCGTCCATCGATCGAGCTGTACTACGACGTCTGATCGGCTGCTCCCGATCAGCAACGCGCGAGGGGCGCCTCCCACCCGGGAGGCGCCCCTCGTGGGTTCCCGGGGGCGCCGAGCTCGGCGCAGCCGGGGTCAGCGCAGCCGGACCGGCGCCACCGCGTACCCGCCCGCCGGCGGCACCTCCCGCTCGCGCTCCCGCTCCGGGTCGGGGTCGACGGCGGTCGTGGCGGCGAGCACGGCACGGACCAGGGCGCGCAGCTCCATGGTGGCGAGCGGGCGGCCGGGGCAGACGTGCGGGCCGGTCCCCCACACCAGGTTCTGGGCGGCGTTCCGCTCGGGGTCGAACGCCTCGGGGTCGCCGAACACCGCCGGGTCCCGGTTGGCGGCGGTCCAGTGCAGGACCACCGTGTCCCCCGCCGCGACCTCCCGCCCGCCCACGGGGCACCCCCGGGTGGCGACGCGCCGGTTGCTGAGGAACGGGTCGTCGATCCGCAGGATCTCGTCGAGCACGGCGTCCAGCTCCCGGTCCGGCACGCCGGCCCGCAGGTGCGCCTGCACGTCCGGGTGGTCGGCCAGGAAGGTCAGCACGACGCCGGCGCACAGCGCCATCGACCCGAGGTCGCCGCCGGTCCAGTTCCGCAGCACGGACACGATCTCCTCGTCCGTGAGCGCCCGCCCGTCCACCCGGTCGCGGACCAGCGCGGTCGTGACGTCGGCCGGGGCGCCGGGGCCGCGGCGGTCGGCGAGGAGCCCGCGGATGATCGCGTCGAACCGGGCGGCGACCTCGGCGGTGCGCGCACGGTCCCGGGACCGGGTGGCGGCGCGGTTGTCGGCCACCCAGGCGAGCAGCTCGTCCTCCAGCGCGGCGGGCCAGCCGAGCCAGACGCTCTGCGCGCGCACCGCGAACCGCGCCCCGACGTCGACGGCGTCGACCGCGCCGGGCACCGGCAGCTCCGCGACGAGGGCGGCGGCGACCGCGCGGACGTCGGGCTCCGCGGCGGCCACGCGCTCCGGGGTGAAGTAGCGGTCCACGACCGCGCGGAACCGGGCGTGCTCGGCGCCGTCGAGGCCGTTGGGCACCTGGAGGTGGCGGGACACGGCGTTGGAGAAGGTGCCGGCGTCCCGCGCGGCGGCGGCGACGTCGGCGTGCGCGAGCAGCGTCCAGCCGCCGCCCGCGTCGTGCGCGACCGGGCAGCGCGAGCGCACGGCGTCGAGCTCGGCGAGCGTGCGGGGCGCACGGGGGTCCCAGTCGGCCGCGGGACCGGCCGGGTCGCCGGGACCCGGGGCGGGCGAGGAAGGCGCGGCGGGCGAGGGGGGCGCGGCGGGCGTGGCGGCGGCTGCGGGCGTGTGCTCGGTCACGTCCGCCATCCTCGCCCCCACCCGCGTGCTGCGGTGAACGGTCACCCGCTGGAGGTGGTTCCGCCGACCCCCGGGCGGTTGTAAGGTGAGCCTCACCTTGGTGGGCGCGACCGTCTCCCACCCCGAACCGACCGGGAGCACAGCGTGGTCGCGAACTACCTCATCGGCCTGCGCGAGGGCCTGGAGGCCGCCCTCGTGGTGAGCATCCTCGTCGCGTACCTGGCCCGGACCGCCCGGCGCGACCTGCTGCCCGCGCTGTGGGCGGGCGTCGGCGTGGCCGTCGCGGTGTCGCTCGGGTTCGGCGCCCTGCTGACGTTCGGGCCGCAGGGGCTGTCGTTCCGCGCGCAGGAGGCCATCGGCGGCACGCTCTCGATCGTCGCCGTCGGCCTGGTCACCTGGATGATCTTCTGGATGGCCCGCACCGCGCGGCACCTGAAGTCCGACCTGCAGCACCGGCTCGACAGCGCGGCGGCGGCCGGGCGGCGCGCGATCGTCGTCATGGCCTGCCTGGCGGTCGGGCGCGAGGGGCTGGAGACCGCGCTGTTCCTGTGGGCGGGCGCCCAGGCCACCGGCACCGGCACCGCCGCCCCGCTGCTCGGCGCCGCGCTCGGCCTCGCGACGGCGGTGCTGCTCGCGTGGGCGCTGTACCGCGGCGTCATGCGGCTGAACCTCCAGGTGTTCTTCGCCTGGACCGGGGCGTTCCTCGTGCTGGTCGCCGCGGGCGTGCTGTCGTACGGCGTCCACGACCTGCAGGAGGCCGGCATCCTGCCCGGCCTCGACGCCCTGGCCTTCGACGTCTCCGCAGCCGTCCCGCCGACGAGCTGGTACGGCACGCTGCTCAAGGGCGTCGTCAACTTCACCCCGGCGACGACCTGGCTGCAGGCGATCGCCTGGACCGCGTACGTGGTCCCCACGATGACGCTGTTCGTCCGCACGGCCTGGCGGCGCCCTCCCGCCCGGCCGACCACCGCGGCCCCCACCGCGACCCCCTCGCCGCTGCCCACCGCCTGACCGACGACCCTGCCGGCGACCGGCGCGGCCCCGTGCCCGCGCCCGCCCCGCCGAGCCCGCACCCGAGGAGCACCATGCCCCGCACCACCCCGGCGCGCACCACCGCCGCGACCGCCACCGCCGCCGTCCTGCTGCTGCCCCTGCTGGCCGCCTGCGTGCCGAACGACCCCGCCGGCGGCGCCGCGAGCCCGTCCGCGGGCGGCGCGCTCACCGTCAGCTCGACGGCCGACGCGTGCGAGGTCTCCGCGGACAGCGCGCCGAGCGGGACCCTCACCTTCACCGTGCGGAACGACGGCAGCGACGTGACGGAGTTCTACCTGCTGGCGTCCGACGGCCTGCGGATCGTCTCCGAGGTCGAGAACATCGGCCCGGGGCTCACCCGCGACCTCGTCGTGCAGGCGGCGCCCGGGGACTACTTCACCGCGTGCAAGCCGGGCATGGTCGGCGACGGCATCCGCGCCGCCTTCACCGTGACCGACTCCGGGCAGGAGGTCGGCCCGACCGGCGACACCGCCGAGCAGCTGGCCGCGGCCGAGACCTCGTACGTCGCGTACGTCAAGGACCAGGTGGGGTCGCTGGTCGCCGGCACGCAGGAGTTCGCCGCGGCGTACGCGGCCGGCGAGGACGACCGGGCGCGCGAGCTGTACGCCGCGACCCGGCTGCACTGGGAGCGCATCGAGCCGGTCGCCGAGTCGTTCGGCGACCTGGACCCCGCGCTCGACCTGCGCGAGGCCGACCTGGAGGACGGCCAGGACTGGACCGGCTGGCACCTGGCCGAGAAGGACCTGTGGCCGCCGGCGCCGGACGCGAACGGCGGGGCCGCGTACACCCCGCTGACCCCGGAGCAGCGCGCAGCGGCCGCCGACGACCTGGTCGCGAACACCCAGCGGCTCTCCGACCAGGTGACCGCCGCCGGGTTCACGTTCGAGGCGTTCCAGATCGCGAACGGCGCCAAGGCGCTGCTCGACGAGGTCGCCACCGGCAAGGTCACGGGCGAGGAGGAGATCTGGTCGCACACCGACCTCTGGGACTTCCAGGGCAACGTGGACGGCGCCCGGGTCGCCTACGAGGTGCTGCAGGACGTCGTCACCGAGCGGGACCCCGACCTGGCGGCCGACCTGGACCAGCGGTTCGCCGAGCTCGAGGCGCTGCTCGCCGCGCAGGGGTCCCCGGAGGCCGGGTTCCCGGCGTACACGGACCTCACCGACGCGCAGGTGACGGAGCTCGCCGCGGCCGTGGACGCGCTGTCCGAGCCCCTCTCCCGCCTGACCACCACCGTGACGGGAGCCTGAGACGGCCGGCCAGGAGCGCGCCGGGCTGTCCCGGCGCGCGCTGCTCGGGTGGGGCGGCGGCCTGGTCGCGGGCGCGGCCGCGGGC
>JAEWGQ010000085.1 GCA_023388235.1 Actinomycetes bacterium
TCGGCCACCGGCCCGGGGGCCTCGACCGCGGTGAGGTGCCCCGCGGCCGGCACGACCACGGGCTGCACGCCGAGCAGGTCCGCGGTCCGGCGGGCCTCGGCGACGGGGGTCGGCTGGTCCTCCTCCCCCACGAGCACGAGCGCCGGACCGTGGTAGGCCCCGAGGACGGCCGTCCGATCGGGCCGGGCCGCCATCGCGCGCTGCGACCACGCGACCCCCGCGGGCGGCTGCGCGGCGATCCAGGACGACACCCGCGCGTCGAGGCCGCGGTCGCGGGCGTCCGCGCCGAGGAGCGCGGCCGCCATCGGGAGCACCTCGTCGACGGTGCCGGCGGCCTCCACGGCGTCCGCGACGCGCAGCCGGTTCGCCCGGGCCTCGGCGGTGTCCGCGGTCGCCTTCGTGTCGAGCAGCCCGAGCCCGGCGACGAGGTCCGGGTGCCGCTCGATCAGGGCGAGCGCGACGTATCCGCCCATCGACAGCCCGGCGACGACGGCGCGCTCGTGGCCCGCGCGGGCCAGCGCGTCGGCGACGGCGTCGGCGGAGGCCTCGAGGGACGGTTCCGGCAGGGGGACGCCCTCGGCCGCGCCGAGCCCCGGCAGGTCGAGGGCGAGCACCGGGCCGGGCAGCAGCGCGGCCACGTCCGTCCACATGCGCGAGTCCAGCGGGAACGCGTGCAGGAGCACCAGCGGCACGCCGGTGCCCGGCCGCAGCGCGTGCACCACGGCGGTGGCCTGCGGGCGGG
Organism: Actinomycetes bacterium; assembly: GCA_023388235.1. Taxonomy (GTDB): domain Bacteria; phylum Actinomycetota; class Actinomycetes; order Actinomycetales; family Cellulomonadaceae; genus Cellulomonas. The sequence continues at coordinate 743 of JAEWGQ010000085.1, forward strand.
CGTGCGTCATGCGTCCTCCTCGGTGGTCCCGGCGGCGCCCTGCTCGGTGGGGCCGTCCCAGGTGGTCGGCAGCGGGACGGGGAAGCCGGGGCGGACGTGCCGGACGATCTCGTCGAGCACCCGGCGCACGTACGGCTCCCCCACCCACAGGTGCTTCGCCCCGTCCACGCCGATCACCTCGGCCTGGTGCACCCGGGCGAACCGCTCGCGCGCCTGCGCGGGCCGCAGGTAGTCGTCGTGCTCGGGGACCAGCACGACGAGCGGCTTGCCGTCGGCGTCCCAGGCGTCGAGGTCCGCGTCGGTCGCGCGGTGCAGCGGCGGGGACAGCAGGACGGCGCCCTCGACGGCGGGGTCGAGCCCGTGCATGAGCGTCAGCTCGGTGCCGAAGGACCAGCCGACCAGCCACGGGTGCGGCAGGTCGCGGAACTCGGCGAGCTCGATCGCGGCGTGCACGTCGAACTTCTCGGACCGGCCCTCGTCGAACGCGCCCTCGGAGGTGCCGCGCGGGCTGGAGGTCCCGCGGGTGTTGAACCGGAGCACCGCGAGGTCCGCGAGGGCCGGGAGCCGCCAGGCGGCCTTCCGGAGCACGTGCGAGTCCATGTAGCCGCCGTGGGTGGGCAGCGGGTGCAGCGTGACCAGCGTCGCGGCGGGGGTCTTCGGCGTCCCGTCGGGGTGCACGGGGAGCGCGAGCTCGCCGACCAGCGTGAGGCCGTCGGCGGTGTGCAGCTCGACGTCCTCGCGGTGCGCGGGCAGGACGGTGAGGGAGCGGATCGGGGCGGGGCTCGTGTCGGTGGTCATCGTCGTCGAGCGTAGTCCGGCGCCACCCGCCGGGCAGGGCGCGCCCGCCGGGTCAGCGCCGGCTCAGCGCCGGCTCAGCGCCGGCTCAGCGCCGGGTCGGCCGCCGCCGGCCGCGCGCCGCCCAGCACGCGGAGTGCCAGTGCCGGCGGTCGGCGAGCGCGGCGTCCGCGCCGAACAGCCCGTCGGCGGCCCAGGCCACGACGTGCGGCGTGCCCGGGGCGATCTCCTGGTCGCAGCCCGGGCAGCGGTAGGTGCGGTCCGACCCCGCGACCCGCTGCACCGTCCACGCCCCGTCGGCGCCCTCCTCCACGCTGCGCCCGCCCCGGACCCGGTCCGCGTCGAGCGGGACGTGCTCGGCGGTGTACGGGCGCTTGCCGGAGCGGCGGGTGGAGGGCACGCGTCCATGATCCCGGACGCGCCCGGGGGCGGCCACCGACGCGCGGTGACCGCCCCCGGGGCGGGACGTCAGGACAGGGTGGCGGCGGTCTCCGCCGGCGCGATCGTCCGGGTGGCGACGAGCTCGCGGTACCAGAGCGCCGAGTCCTTGAGGGTGCGCTCCCCCGTCGGGTAGTCGACGCGGATGATCCCGAACCGGCGGTCGTAGCCGTACGCCCACTCGAAGTTGTCCATCAGCGACCAGACGAAGTACCCGCGCACGTCGGCGCCGGCGTCCATCGCGGCGCCCACGGCGTCGATGTGGTCGTGCAGGTACTCGACGCGGGGCAGGTCGTGCACCCGGCCGTCCTCGGACACCTCGTCGTAGAACGCGGCGCCGTTCTCGGTGACGGCCATCGGCAGCCCCGGGTACCGGCGGTGCAGGTCGAGCAGCAGCTCGGTCAGGCCCTCCGGCTCGATGTTCCAGCCCATCGCGGTGTGCGGGCCGGGCAGGGGCAGCCACTCGACGTCGTCGCAGCCGACCCACGGGCTGACGACCGAGGACTTGTGACCGTCCGGGCCGGGGGTCCCGTCGCCCACCACGGGCTCGCCCTGCAGGCGCTGCACCTTGCCGGTGGAGTAGTAGTTCACGCCGAGCAGGTCGATCGGCACCCGGATGAGCTCCAGGTCGCCGTCCTGCACGAAGGACCAGTCGGTGAGGTCGGCGGTCTGCGCGAAGACCTCCTCGGGGTAGCGGCCCTCGAGCAGCGGCTGCAGGAACACCTCGTTGGCGACGGTGTCGACCTGGCGCTTCGCGGCGACGTCCTCGGGGGCGTCGCTCGCCGCACGGGTGACGTGCAGGTTGAGGGTGATCGACACCTGCGCGGCGTCGCCCAGCACCTCGCGCACCGCGCGGGCCGCGAGGCCGTGGGCGAGGTTGAGGTGGTGCACGGCGGCGAGGGCCGTGGCGGGCTCGGTGCGGCCCGGCGCGTGCACGCCGGACGCGTAGCCCAGGTACGACGAGCACCAGGGCTCGTTGAGCGTGGTCCACACGGTGACCTTGTCGCCGAGGACCTCCGCCATCTTGCGGGCGTAGTCCGCGAACCGGTACGCGGTCTCGCGGTTCCCCCAGCCGCCGGCGTCCTCGAGCGGCTGCGGGAGGTCCCAGTGGTAGAGCGTCACGACCGGGGCGATCCCGGCCTCGACCAGGCGGTCGACCAGGTCCACGTAGAACGCGATGCCCTCGTCGTTCCACGCGCCGGAGCCGTCGGGCTGCACGCGCGGCCAGGCGATCGAGAGCCGGTACGCCTGCAGGCCCAGCTGCTGCATGAGCGCGACGTCCTCGGCGACCCGGTGGTAGTGGTCGGCCGCGACGGCGCCGGTGTCGCCGTTGAGCACGGCGCCCGGGCGGGCGGAGAACGTGTCCCAGATGGACGGGCCGCGGCCGCCCTCGGTGGCGGCCCCCTCGATCTGGTACGACGCGGTGGCCGAGCCCCACAGGAAGTCGGGGGCGAACTGGCGTCCGGACGGACGGGTGGTGGGCATGAGCGGTTCCTCGGGGGTTGGCGGGCGTCCCGCGGGACGGCGATGTCGAATCGATACGATACACGCCGTGGGAACGCTCCCGCGACCCGTCGCGCGCCGATCCCGCCCCGGGTGTCGAAGCGCTTCGGCGCCGCAGTAGGGTGTGCGGCATGGCGACGATCGACGACGTGGCGCGCACCGCAGGCGTGTCCGCCTCGACGGTCTCCTACGTGCTGTCCGGCAAGCGCCCGATCTCCCCCGCGACGCGGGAGCGCGTCGAGCGGGCGATCCGCGACCTCGGGTACCGCCCGCACGCCGGGGCCCGCGCGCTCGCCTCCGCGCGCAGCAACGTCATCGCGCTGATGGTGCCGTTCCGCGCGGGCGTGAACGTCGGGATCATCATGCAGTTCGTCGGCGGCGCCGTGGCCGCCGCCCGGCAGCACGATCACGACGTCCTGCTGCTCACCCAGGACGACACGAGCGGCGTCGACCGGGTCGCGTCGTCCTCGATGGCCGACGGCATCATCGTCATGGACGTCGAGGCGCAGGACACCCGCCTGCCCCTGCTCCGCACCCTGCGGCAGCCGTCCGTGCTGATCGGCGTCCCCGACGACCCGTCCGGGCTGAGCTGCGTCGACCTCGACTTCACCGCCGCCGGACGGCTCGCCCTCCGCACGCTCGCCGAGGCCGGCCACCGGCGGGTCGCGCTGGTCGGCGCCTCCCGCGCGCGGTACGAGCGCCGGGCGAACTACGCGGTCCGCATGCGCGCGGGCGTGCAGGACGAGGCCGAGGTCCGCGACGTCCACGTCACCGTGGTGCCGAGCGAGCCCTCCTTCGCCGGTGGTGCGGCGGCCGCCGCGGAGCTGCTCGCCACCGACCCGGACGTCACCGGGATCGTCGTGCACAACGAGTCGGCGCTGCCCGGGGTGGCGGCCGCGCTCGCCGCGCGGGGGCTGCGCGTCCCGCAGGACGTGTCCGTGCTCGCCGTGGGAGCCGCGGACGCCGCCGAGTCGCTGTCCCAGCCGCTGACCTCGATCGACGTGCCCGGCCACGACATCGGGCGCGTGGCCGTCGACATGGTGATGGCCCACCTCGGCGGGGAGACGCTCACCGGGACGCGGCTGATCTCGCCGCGCCTGACGGACCGCGCGTCCGTCGCCGCCCCGCTCCGCGGCGCCCTCACGCGCTGACCCGGGCCGCCCCGGCACGACGACGACAGCCGGCGCGCGCCCGGAACCGGGCCCTGGGCAGCCGGTGCACCACGCACCGCGGGCACGGCACCCGGGCACCGGCCCGTGGACGCCGCAGCGCCCACGGGCCGGTCCCCCGCGCGGGGGTCCGGGTCTCAGGCGGCCGGGAGCTCCACGACCGGACCGTCGGCCGCGACCGGCGCGCCGAGCGCGTGCGCGACGGACCACGTGGCCGGCACCGCCCCGGACGCCTCGACCCGCACCACGTCGCCGCGCCGGGTGACGTGGAAGAGCGCGTCCCCGCCGTCGGGCCGGGCGACGCGCGTGACGGAGTCGTGGCCGTCGCCGAGGCCGAACAGACGGAGCGTGACGCCCTCGGCGTGGTCGTAGTCCGGGCGGTCGGTGCGGGCACCGACCGGCAGCACCGTCCCGGGCCGCACCAGGACCGGCAGCGAGTCGAACCCGTGCCGCTGGCGGTGCCACCGCGGACCCTCCACCACCGACCCGTCCAGCAGCGACGTCCACGCCCCCTCGGGGACGTACACGTCCACCTCCCCGTCGGCCGAGAAGACGGGCGCGACGAGCAGGGAGGCACCCAGCGTGTACTGGCTGTCCACGGCCGTGGCGGTGCGGTCGGCGGGGAACTCGAGCAGCATCGGGCGCATCACCGGCACGCCGGTCTCGTGCGCCTCGCGGCCGACCGCCGACAGGTACGGCATGAGCGACAGCTTGAGCTCGGTGAACCGCCGCGTGACGT